>JBIIHN010000032.1:0-9272 GCA_044235745.1 Bacteroidia bacterium | reverse complement strand
CCATACAATCAACATGGAAGGTAAAGCCTGAAATAATCTACGGTGAAGAATTCCAACATTGTATTATTTTAGTTTTTGGTCAACCACGTACCGCTGTTTATGCCCATATTGACAGTATAGGATTTACTGTCAGGTATGACAGACAACTGGTTAAAATCGGTGGACCGAAGGTTGTCAGCGGCTATAGATTGACCGGAACCGACAAAGACGGAATAATTGACTGTGAACTTCACGTAAATGAAGATGATAATTCCCTCAGCTATGTCTTCCACAGAGAAATAGAGCGGGGAACAACGCTTTGCTTCAAACAAAATTTCAGAGAAGATAACCAATGGGTTCAATCCTGTTATCTGGACAATAGGCTAGGTGTTTACAATGCATTAAAATTAGCCGAGACGCTTGAAAATGGCGCCATCGTTTTCAGTTGTTGGGAGGAGCATGGCGGTGGATCTGTCGCCTATCTTGCCCGATATTTATGGGAGAGATACAAAATCAAACAAGCCCTGATCAGTGATATAACGTGGGTAACAGATGGAGTTCATGCCGGAAAGGGGGTTGCTGTATCATTAAGAGATTCAGGGCTGCCAAGAAAAGTATTTACAGATCGTATCCGTGAAATTTTAGACAACAGCAAAACACCTTATCAAGTAGAAGTTGAAAGCTCCGGAGGTAGTGACGGGAATGAATTACAAAGGCTCCCCTACCCGATTGACTGGTGTTTTGTCGGCGCGCCTGAAGACCTGGTTCACAGCCCCGATGAAAAGGTTCATAAAGCCGATATAGCTTCAATGCTGGAAGCCTACAGTGTGCTAATGAGAAACTTATGACCCTCCTTTTAGAAATAAGGGGTCAACTTATCCAGCAGTAATTCCGGGGCCTTTCTTGGACGTCCACTCTCCTGATCAATAAATACCAGGGTAGTCTCTGCTTCTGTAAGTTTTATACCTGCCTCATTAAAAATTTCATATTCAAAAACAATACGCACGGATGGCATGCATGGTATTATCGTTCTAACTTTTAAAAGATCGTCATACAAGGCAGGTTTAAAATACTTAACTTTATACTCTAAAACCGGCAAAAGAATTCCATCTTCTTCCATACTCCGGTAACTCATTCCCAGTGTCCGAAGCGCTTCTACCCTGGCAACCTCGAAATAAGATGCATAATTACCATAGTAAACATAACTCATTTTATCCGTCTCACCGTAACGAACCCGGATCGTTGTCTCAGAATCAAACATACATTTTTTAATCGCCGTGTAAATATGCGAAATAAAGCTATTCGATTCTTTTCAGCCTTACGCTCTCAGCATCTTCAGTTCATGGAAATGCTGACATTCTTAATGATTGTATTGGCCTTCACCTCCTGCCGGTCACAATTAAAGTACGGAGTGGGCAATATGCACCAGTACACCGTTGGAAAGGGCAACGATACAATTTCAGACTTGATGATACAACAACTCATTTCTGTCTATCATGATAGTCTCAGCAAAAGCATGCTTCAAAATCTTGCTTTCTCAAAAACAGCCATGACCAAGGACATTCCGGAAGGGAACCTGGGCAATTACTGTGCGGATGCATGCTTTCGAGTTGCCACTAAACTTTGTCGTGAACAACAACTCCCCAAAGCAGATTTTCTCTTCCTGAACAATGGAGGTTTAAGATCATCCCTTCCGGCAGGTTATATCACCATTGGCCATGTATACGAATTGATGCCCTTTGAAAATGAACTCGTCATGGTCAAACTTAACCGGAAGGAAACAGACAGCCTGCTAACCATCATTGCATCCAAGGGAGGAGCACCGATTTCAGGCATACGCCTGAATATTCCGGCAGGTGCTCCTGTTGGATTTTCACTCACAAACTCGTCTGCATCAGACAAGGAAGAATATTACGTTATTACCTCCGACTATCTTGCATCCGGTAATGACGGGTTCAAGTTCCTCCAGGCTAAAACACCTTACAGATTGAATATAAAAGTCAGAGATGCCTTAATAGCAGACCTGACAGAATTCGGGCATCGAAACGACACACTCAACATATTGAAAGATGGAAGAATTTCAAAACAGTAGCAGAAGGAGATTTTTAAGAAACAGTCTTTATGCTTCCGGATTTTTATTGACGGGCGGATTATCACCGGCTTCACTACTTGCATCCGGCATTCGAAAACTCACTATACTGCATACTAACGATACGCATAGCCGAATTGATCCATTTCCGTTATCAGACCCTAAATTTCCGGGACTCGGAGGTGTAGCCAGACGTGCAGAAATTATCAACAACATCAGGAGGAAGGAAAATAATGTGCTCCTGCTGGACAGCGGTGACATCTTTCAGGGTACGCCTTACTTTAATCTATTTGGAGGCGAAGTTGAATTTAAGGCTATGAGCGCCATGAAATACGACTGTGCCACCTTTGGAAACCATGATTTTGACAACGGAATCGACGGTTTGGTTTCCAAACTGCCATTTGCAAAATTCCCATTTATAAATACCAATTACCGGTTGGAAGATACAGCCTTATCGGGAAAATATCAACCTTATACTATTCTGATAAAAGAAGGCATCCGAATAGGAATTATTGGCATTGGCATCGACCTGAACGGGCTGGTGGATCAACGTCTGGTTGTTGGTCTGGAATATACTGATCCTGTGAAGACCGCCAATGAAACCGCCTCATTACTAAAGAAAGACTTAGGTTGTAATTTAGTCATCTGTCTATCGCATTTGGGATACAAATACGATAGTGATCAGATCAGCGACGTCCGGCTTGCCGCCTTAACCAAGAACATAGATATTATTCTGGGGGGGCACACCCACACCTTCCTGGATCAGCCGGATATAGTAAAAAATTCCGAACAAAAAAATGTACTTATTGCACAAACCGGATTTGCCGGAATCCGGCTAGGCAGAATAGACTTCCTCTTCTGTGAAAATGGTAAGAAATTATTGCATTCTTCCTCTACAATAAAAATTTTTTAAAAGTCAAGGTTAAAAAAATTTTTTTTTAACATGTTTTTAGACAATATTTGCCCTGTACAATTTCAGTACGACCAACATCAATCCTGAATCATCATAATTTCAAATGCCTTCGGCAGGTATGCAAAAAGATAAAGACACTCTGGCAAAAGAAAAAACACACGATCAAGTATGGGAAAATTGTTTGAAATTAATACGCGACAACGTCAATCCTCAAAACTTTAAAACCTGGTTTGAGCCGATTAAAGCGGTAAAACTTGACCAGCATACACTTACGATTGAAGTCCCCAGCCAGTTTGTTTATGAGTGGCTTGAGGAGCATTATATCGGCCTCCTCCGAAAAACCATTAAACGTGAATTAGGACAGGATGGACGACTGGAGTATTCAATCTTGATGGAAAACTCCACTCAGAACCCCAAACCCTACACGGTTAAACTCCCTGCCAAGAGCAACAGTGGATTGAAAAACCCTGCTGTTCCCATGCCTCAACAAATCAGTGGTGGTATCCGAAACCCGTTTATCATTCCCGGTTTGAAAAAAATCGATATTGATTCTCAACTCAATTCAACATATTCTTTCGAGAATTTAGTGGAGGGCGATTGTAACCGACTGGCAAGATCTGCCGGCTATGCGGTTGCCCAGAAGCCCGGAGGCACTTCCTTTAACCCGCTTCTCATCTATGGAGGTGTAGGCCTTGGAAAAACGCACCTTGCTCATGCCATTGGCATTGAGATAAAAAATAATTTCCCGAATAAAACTGTTTTGTACGTGCCCAGCGAAAAATTCATGCATCAGTTCGTTGACGCCGTTAAAAATAACAGTCAGAATGATTTTGTGCATTTTTATCAGATGATGGATGTACTGATCATTGATGATATTCAATTCTTTGCAGGCAAAGACAAAACACAGGATGTCTTTTTCCATATTTTCAATCATCTGCATCAGAACAACAAGCAGATCATTCTTACATGCGACAAACCACCTGTTGACCTTCAGGGTATGGAACAGCGTTTGTTGTCACGTTTTAAATGGGGCTTAGCTGCCGATCTTCAAGTTCCGGATTTGGAGACCAGAATTGCTATCCTTAAAAAGAAAATGTATGTTGATGGTATTGAACTATCCAATGAAATCACCGAGTATATTGCATTGAGCATCACCAACAATATCCGTGAGCTCGAAGGTGCTTTAATTTCGATCATTGCGCAATCTTCGCTTAATAAAAAGCCAATTACGCTGGAATTAGCTAAGCAGATGATTGACAAGTTTGTGAAGAATACCGTCCATGAAATATCTATTGACTATATCCAGAAAGTCGTTTGTGACTATTTTGAATTACCCCTTGAAGTTCTGAAGTCCAAAACCCGTAAGCGTGAGGTTGTTCAGGCTCGTCAGCTGGCAATGTATTTCAGCAAACAATTTACAAAGTCTTCCCTGTCTAATATTGGAATGCATTGCGGCGGAAAGGACCATGCTACTGTTCTTCATGCCTGCAGAACCGTTAATAACCTGATGGATACGGATAAAAAATTCAAAGCACAGGTTGTTGATCTGCAAAAGAGGATTAACTTATCCAGATAAATATCTCATTGAAAAAGAGGGCTGTTACCACTACAGGTAACAGCTCTTTCTTTATTTAACCTATTGCTTACTTCAGCTGAAAAATCGAATCTGACATGAAAATTCTCATGGTATGCTTAGGAAACATTTGCCGGTCTCCTTTAGCCGAAGGTATCCTAACCCAGAAACTTAATTCTGCAGGATATAAAGTGCTTGTGGATTCAGCAGGCACCGGAGGTTGGCATGCCGGCGAGAGCCCGGATAAACGATCAATAAAAGTGGCCAGGGACCGAGGAATAGAAATAAGTCATCAACGTGCCCGAAAAGTCAATAAGGAAGACCTTGTTTCATTCGATTTGATCTTTGCGATGGATCAAAAAAATTTCGCAGACCTCTTGCAATTAGCTGAAAACGAACACCGGCATAAGATTCATTTATTCCTTGAATTTGCAGGATTGGGAACGGAAGATGTACCTGATCCCTGGTATGGCAATGAATCCGACTTTGTTAACGTATTCAACTTATTGGAGAAAGCCAGCAATCAGGCATTTCAAAGAATTGTAAATGAGTGCATTAAGAAGTAATTTCACGGCAAGAGAAAGGGGCTTTCCTGACATTAAAAAAAACTTTACCTTTGCCGCTCTCTTAAAAATCAGAACATTACACTAGTATGTCAGAGGATAAAAACAGCGGCTTTGATGTTGCCGAAAGCATCACAAAGACTGAATCTTTCATTCACGATAATAAAAAAAGCCTTGGGATAATTGGCGGAACATTGATTGTTGTGGTACTCGCCTACTTTGGCTACAACCAATTCATTGTAAAGCCACAGGAACAAAGTGCCCAGGAAGAGATGTTCATGGCAGAACAATACTTCAGTCAGGACAGTCTGAATCTTGCGATAAACGGAGATGGGTCATATCCCGGATTTGCTGAAATTGCAGACAATTATGGATCTACCCCTTCAGGTAACCTTTCAAATTATTATCTCGGCATGAGTCTGCTCAAGAAAGGAGAGTTTGATAAGGCTATTGAAGCATTAAAAAATTACGATGCTGAAGATGATATAACGGGTTCTCTCGCATTAGGTGGAATCGCAGCTGCTTATGCTGAAAAGAATGACCTTGACGAAGCGCTGACTTACTATAAGAAAGCTGCTGAGTGGGATCAAAATGATTTCACCCGTCCGCTTTTTTTAATGCGTCAAGCTTTCATTCACGAACAAAAGAAGGATTACCAGTCAGCTATTGACCTCTACAACCAAATCAAAGCCGACTATCCATTCAGCTCTGAAGCAAGAGATATTGAAAAGTTCTTAGGGCGTGCAGAAGCTAATCTTTCTTCAAAATAATTAAGATGTCATCTGCACATCAATCATTATCATCTTTACCTGAAAATTTACCCAATGCCGGACCATACAGGTTCGGCATTGTCGTTGCAGAATGGAATGATAAGATCACATTTTCAATGCGAGATGGAGCAATGGAAGCGCTGAAAAATGCCGGAGCCGACCCGGAAAAAATAAAAACGATTTACGTACCGGGCAGTTTTGAATTAACAGCCGGAGCCTCCCATTTGCTTAGCAGTGGAGCTTACGATGCTGTAATTTGCATTGGATGCGTAATTCAAGGTGAAACCAGGCATTTTGACTTCATTTGCCATGGTGTAACCAATGGCTGTACATCATTAACCATCAAATACAACAAGCCGGTTATTTTCGGGGTTCTCACTACTGATAATCTTCAACAGGCCCTGGATCGTGCAGGTGGTAAATATGGGAACAAAGGTTTTGAAGCAGGAATAACAGCCATCAAAATGGCAGCATTATTTTCGCTTGGAGCCTGATCATAGCAATTTATTCTCCGGCAAGTGCACTTTCAATATTTCAAACAATTCTGATGCTTTAAATGGCTTTCCGATATGGGCATTCATTCCCGCCATTGTGCTTTTATTGATATCATCCCTAAAAACGTTAGCTGAAACACCAATGATGGGAATATATTCTGTCAGCTTCTGACGCAAAAGCATGGCCGCCTGATGACCATCCATTACCGGCATCTGAATATCCAGGAGTATCGCATCAAAGTCAGTATTATTAACGGCATCTACCGCTTGTTTGCCATTTTCCACCATCGTAACAATACAATTCATCGACTCTAAAACCTTTTTCATCAATAACTGATTGATCAGATTATCCTCAGCAACCAGAATCCGAACCGGTTCTGAGAAACCAGACTGATTGATTATCTTCATAGATGCCTGAGACGTTACTTCATAACATCCCGCTTCAACCACTAATTCAAACCAAAAATCAGAGCCCGGCTGATTCGAATCTGCCAGGACACCAGGGCTAATAACACCTGAATCGCCGCCCAACAACATAGACAACTGCTTGTTAATGGCCAAGCCTAAACCAGTTCCACCAAATTTGCGAGTGGTAGAGCTATCTGCCTGGGTAAAGGCATCAAAAATTTTATTTTGTTTTTCATCCGGAATACCGACTCCTGAATCCGAAACAGTGAATCTGAGTTTCAACTTCCCATCAGAAGCACCTTCCGAAGCATCAACCTTCTTTACAGTAACACGAATGACACCGTGTTGAGTAAACTTAATCGCATTCGAGATATAATTCACCAAAAGCTGCCTCGTCCTGTGTGGATCTCCCATCACAAAAGAGGGCACATCTGATCCACATACCACCTCAAACTGAAGTCCCTTCTCTTCCGCCTGAAGTTTATAGGGAGCCCCCGATAAACTAATCATCTCGTGCAAATTATAATTCACACGTTCAATCTCAAGCTTCCCGTGTTCAATTTTGTTAAAATCAAGAATATCATTTAAAAGAATCAATAAATTATCACCTGCATTCTTAATATGAACAAGATATTCCCGTTGTTGCATATCTGTAGATTCTTTAAGCAAAACATCTGCAAATCCAAGGATCGCATTCAACGGAGTACGAATTTCGTGACTCATATTTGCGAGAAAAATACTTTTAGAATGATTAGCCAACTCTGCATGCTCTTTAGCCTCAATCAAATGATTTTCGATTCTTTTTTGATCGGAAATATCCGCCACGATACCGGTCAACAACTGTAAATTACCTGCATCATCGATTAAAGGGCATACTCGTCCCTTGATAAACAACACTTCATCAAACTCCTTATTTATTCTAAACTGAACCTCCTGAACAGAACCCTCCGTAGAAGCTTTTCTTAGCGCATCAAACACAATTTTACGATCTGCATCCAGTATCCGCTCTATAAAGGACCTAAGCCTTAAATTAGATGGAATATAGTCATCACTAAAAAATAACTGTCCCAATTGCTCTGACCATAAACAGGATTTGTCTGACGGTGTATATTCCCAACTACCCAAACGACCGATTCTCTGAGCGTCCTTTAACTGCAATTCGTTTTTATTCAGTATCCTGTTGATTTCAACCAGGGAAGTATTAATTGATTCAATTTCCTTATTCTTCAGATTAATTTCCTCGCTCTTACTCCTCACCTCCTGAAACTTCTTCATCAACTCCCGGTTCACAAAACGTTTGTCTCTATAAGCCTTATAGATAATGGTTCCAAGCACCAAACTAAAACAAAGTGAAACAATCAATCCATTCCTCATGCTGATCAAACGAGAATTATAAAATAGCATTTGTTGACGATTCTCCTGAAGCGCCACCAATTCATTCTGCCTTTTCTCAGCTTTATATAGAGCAAGAAGATCGTCGACCTGTGCTTTCTGTCGCTCCCGATCTACCTCATACAAGTAACGGCTGTGCAGTTCAAGAAAATGATATGCTTCCTTATAATTATCCATTTGCACAAGAAGGTCAGAAAGGCCTTTAGAACTGGTAATTATGTGTTCTCTGATTCCTAACTTCACGGCATTAGAAAAAGCAAGTTTCCGATATTTCAATGCCTGAGGGAAATTTCTTCTTTCCATCTCAACAGATGCACGCAAATCCAGAATCCTAATTTTAACAGCAAGATAAGATTCATTATTAATTTCCATCGCGCTAAGCAAAATCGAATCCGCCTTATCCAAATTTCCTTTCATGAGGTGAACGCGGGCAATATCTACCATGGTTTCCAATGAACCTGGTATATGATTAATTTCATTATCGAGCTGCAAAGACCTTTCAAATAATTGTAAAGCGTCATCCGGTCTGTTCAACGCCAACATAACCTTACCCAAATTTCCTGATTCGCGGGCTATCCCCTTCTTGTATTTCAGCTGTTCATCCATTGCCAAGGCTTTTCTGAACATCTGTTCTGCACCGGCAAAGTCCGCCTTTTCCAGGCGCATCATTCCAATATTATTTATTGCAAAAGCGGCACCCTGAAAAACCCTTTTATCCGTCGAAGATTTGAATTGTTCAGCTTGGTTAAAATAATTTAGCGCAGTATATGAGCTGCCCTTATTCAAATAATATAACCCCAAATGATTCAAACAATAAACCACCCCATAATCAAATCCGATTTTCACTGAAAGTTTCAGACCTTCATTCGCATACCAAAAAGAAGAATCCGGCGAATTAAACCGGTAAACGTAAGCCAGCTTTTCATAAATTATTACCCGCTGAGTATCGGGTAAGTGAGTCGAATTTAATAAATTTAAGATTGAATCCCTTTTAACTTGTGCATTTACCTTGAAACCGGGAAATAACAACAAGAGAAACATCCATTGAAACAACAACCCTCTTCCAGTGATAGTAGATGATATTATCATCA
>JBIIHN010000376.1:0-2774 GCA_044235745.1 Bacteroidia bacterium | reverse complement strand
TGACCCCTATAACGCATCTCCTGACTTTACTCCGGCAGCCGGTTCACCTTTGCTGACCGGTGCTGACTTCACACATTCAAATCTTTCAGGAATGGAAGTAGTTACCTTCAGGGGCGCATTTAACACCAATAACTGGACCAGCGGCTGGGCGAATTGGGACCCACAAAACACTGTATATTAAAATAGTATAGATGATTTATGCAGAGGCTGTCTCAAAAAGGCAGCCTCTTTTTTTTAGACTACTTCCATTAAGAATGCTTGTTAACATTAAATTAATATTGAAGAAACAACAGCATAACATTTTCTTAATCTATTTGCAGACTGAAAAAGCAATCTAACAGCCTAAAAAACCTGTAAATCAACCCACTAATGAAAAACCAAATTAAAGCCCTCCTTCTGATCACCGGAATCTCCTTACTCGCATCCTGCGGTGGGAAGAAGGAAGAAAACACTAATTCAGAAACATCTGATGCTTCAGGAAATATTTCAATCGATGGATCGAGCACGGTATACCCTATTACAGAAGCCGTTGCAGAAGAATTCAGAAATGAAGCACCACAGGTTAAAGTAACTGTTGGATTATCCGGCACCGGTGGTGGATTCAAGAAGTTTTCAAGAGGGGAAATTGATATAAATAATGCTTCCAGAACAATCAAGACCGAAGAAGGTGAAGCCTGCAAAGCAAACAATATTGATTATGTGGAGCTCTCTGTAGCCTATGATGGATTAGTGGTGGTGGTTAACCCACAAAATGATTGGTTAAAAGAAATCACTGTTGCTGAATTAAAGAAGATATGGGAGCCGGAAGCACAAGGCAAGATCAAATTCTGGAATCAGATTCGTGCGGAATGGCCAAAAGAAGAGATCCATCTCTATGGCGCAGGTGTTGAATCAGGCACCTATGATTATTTCACGGAAGCAATTGTAGGTAAGAGCCATAGCAGCAGAGGTGATTATACGGGCAGTGAAGATGACAACGTGTTAGTTCAGGGTGTTGCCGGAGATAAATTTGCGCTTGGTTTCTTTGGATTAGCCTATTACGAAGAGAATAAAACTAAATTAAGAGCAGTACCGGTTGATGATGAAAAGGATGAAAACGGGAAAGGAGCTATTCTCCCATCCATCGAAACGGTGCTGAACAAAACATATGCACCTTTATCACGTCCGTTGTTTATCTATGTCAATTCAAAAGCAGTTCAACGCACGGAAGTAGTGCAATTTGTTGATTTCTACCTATCTGCCGCACCCGAACTGGTAAAAGCCATTGGATTTGTGCCGCTGACAGCTGATGAATACAAAGCACAGCAGGAAAAGTTCAAGGCCTACCATACATCAAAGAAATAACATTAAGAAAACAGTTGTGAAGCCCGGCAAGCTATCTTTGTCGGGCTTTCTTACAGCCCTGAACGATATTCATGCGCATACCTGAAAAACTCATTGTTGGGTTACTGGCAACCTCTGCAGCGCTCACCATCCTGGTAACGTTTGGGGTGTTATATACCTTAGCAGTAGAGGCGATTCGGTTTTTCAACGAGGTTTCAATAATTGATTTCCTAACAGATACTCAATGGACACCCTTATTCACTGAGAAGCACTTTGGGATTCTCCCGTTGTTAAGTGGTACCATTCTCACTTCCTTTATAGCCGTAGCGATTGCGCTTCCGATAGGTCTCACCATCGCCATTTATATGAATGAATATGCTCCTGCTTCATTCGCTTTCAGAGTCAAGCCTGTTCTCGAAATTCTCGCTGCTGTTCCCACTGTTGTTTACGGATACTTCGCCTTGACGGTAGTAACCCCATTCCTTCAAAAGATTTACCCTGACATGAGTAGTTTCAACGCGTTGGGTGCAGGATTTGTCATGGGCATCATGATCATCCCGTTGATTTCGTCGCTCAGTCAGGATGCGCTATACGCCGTACCAAAATCAATGCGAGAAGCCGCCTACGGACTTGGAGCAACAAAACTTCAAACTTCATTTCAAGTACTTGTTCCTGCCGCATCTTCCGGAATTATCGTATCGGTAATACTTGCAATCTCCAGAGCCATTGGTGAAACCATGATCGTAGCCATTGCAGCGGGTATGCAACCCAATCTGACATTAAATCCGACGGTTCCTATTCAAACCATTACAACTTATATCGTACAGATTAGCATGGGAGATGTACCACACGGCTCTCTGGAATACCGAACCATCTTCGCAGCCGGAATCTCCCTGTTCGTTCTCACCTTCTTCCTGAACAACCTCAGTTTCTGGTTCAAGAAAAAATATCAGCAGAAGTATGAATAACGCCGACATCAATCGTCTGAAAGACCAGGGATTCCGCCTGTTTGGCATATTTTGTACATTCTTCGGACTGTTCATGTTGGGAATTTTTATTCTTGATGTATTGCTCAAAGGCTTCGAAAGAATTGACTGGAAATTCCTGACCAGTCTTCCATCCAGATTCCCCGAAAAAGCCGGCATCTTCACGGCATTGATGGGTACCTGCTGGATTTTATTTCTCACCGCACTGATTGCTATTCCACTCGGAGTATCGGCCGGACTCTATCTGGAAGAGTATGGAAAGAGAAACCGTTTTGCCGCAATTCTTGAAATTAATATTACGAACCTTGCCGGAATTCCTTCGATTATCTACGGACTATTGGGCCTTGAGGTTTTTGTCCGGGTGATGAATCTCGGTCAGAGTGTACTGGCAGGTGCCATGACACTCTCCCTCCTGATATTACCGGTCATCATCGTTTCTACGCGGGAAGCGGTAAGAGCCGTTCC
>JBIIHN010000375.1:0-2781 GCA_044235745.1 Bacteroidia bacterium | reverse complement strand
TGTGAGTTTCTCAATTTGCAATTTTTTTAATGTAATGCCATGATACATTTTATAATAAATTTGATTTCTGGTTTCATGAACACTGAGTATCTAAGCGGATGAATCCGACTTTTTACGCTTTAGAATAAAAAAACATAATGTCATGCAAAGCCCATACAGGTACATAAATATACTCTTAAATGCCGTGGGTAAAATTCTCTTGAAGGGTAGTGACAGGATATCTGAAGGAGACCTTCATGATCTCAGAGTTAATATTAAAAAGATAAATGCACATGCCAAACTTATCGGTAAGGTCAGGATAATGCAGCACGATAAACCTGATTTGAAGAACACCGGTAGGATTTTTAAGAAGGCGGGGGAGATCCGTGAATTGCAACTCGTAATAAAGTATCTGGTAAGTAAAGTATCAACATCCAGAAATGAAAGATTGATAGCTTTCATCCAAAATGAACTGAACACTTCATATGATGAATTCAGGTTGATAAGAAAGAAATGCCATCGATCATCCTTAAAAGAAATAAGCGTTGTTAGGGATAGTTTAAAAGTGGTTGGAGAAGAAGAAGTGTTTTCATTTTTATATACAGAATTAAAGAAAGTTGAAAAAATCATCAAACCTAAAAAAGTAAAAGGGTGTGACTTACACAAGTTAAGGAAAAAATTAAAAGTTATTCTTTATATTTATGAAAGCTCAGGTAATAAACCCAATGGGAATGAAATGTATTCTCAAATAAAGAAAGCTACGCATTTATTGGGAAATTGGCACGATCTAATTGTTCAGGTAGTTTTTCTTAAGCATATTTTAAAAGAAAATCATTTTAAGAATTCGGAAAATGAAGACTTGAAAAAAATTATTGAACGCATTAAACGGAAGCGGGACAGCGAATTTGAGAGAGTGGTGAGTATGCTGAAAGGTTGGAAAATATTGCTACAGGAAAAAGTGGATCACCCTGGCCAATTATTGTGATGGTTAATTTTTAAATTAATATTTTTATTTTAATTTTTCCCTGTCAATTTTTCTGTTATGTTTTTCCTTTTAGTCATATTCAAACAGGTATTGAAAACCTGAGGTAAATTCATCAGGAATATTTCATGGGTTTTTTCGATGATCAAGAAACTGAAGAAACAGAATGATCTGAGTAAGTTCATTTTCTCTGACCAGTTGATCACGGAAAGTCTCAATGTGTTCAGAACTGGCCCGTAGTTGATAGTTGAAAAACTGTGAATCAGAAAATTCGGGAAGTGAAGGAAGAGAGTCATTCGGGCCGTGACATTTTGCGCAATTATTAAGGTAAAGAAGATGGCCTTTTCTGAATTGTTCTTTGAATGCCTTTTGAGATTTTTTATTTAAACCATCGGGATACCTGAAAGGAGGTATTTTCTGAGCACTGCAATCAGTGCATTTAATAATTGAAGTTAAAAGAATCAAATTAAGTAAAATAAGATTTTTTCTTGTAAGCATTGTTGATAATAATAAACAGATATAGTATCGTCACCATAATAATTAAGCAGAGACAATCATTTCAATGATTGTCTCTGCTTGATTGAGTCTCCCTATATCCTACTTTGTGATAATTAAAGATTTGGTCAAATTTAGTCCGTTTGATTGAAACAATATTGTGTATAGTCCTGCCGGTAGTTCTGATATATTGATTTTATCGGAAGTCTTGGTCATGTCAAAGTTGACATCATAGGATCCAACACAAATTTGTGCAGCATTATATATCAGAATATGGCCATTATTAAGGTCGTCAGTTTTAGGCAACTGCAGTGTGAAATATTCACTGGCTGGGTTTGGATGTATCTTAAGTTCACTTTTTCCTTTTGCGAATACTTCCTTATTGGCAATCACCTCACCGTGTTGATTACGGATTTGATAATTGTTCCAGCCTGATTCAGGATGATTGTCTGTGAACTCATTAAACGCTTCAGCACCTCTTTTCAGAACATGTGATTTATCGTTGCCAGTGACACGCACTAATGTTAATTCTTCATCCGATGTAGCTTTCCAGTTTAACTTAACGCTTTCACCCTGGTCCAGTAAACGGGCAGAGAAATGGGGCTCAAAAGATCCTGATGCCAAAGGAGAACTGCAGAGCGTTCTTGTAAAACTATAACTAACCTGTATGGCATCTGTTGAAGTGTTTCCGTTCGTGCGATAGCCTTTGAAATTGAAACTGATACTTGATCCTCCGTTGTCAATTACTTCAATGATTCCATATTGGCCGGTAGTTGAACTGGGATTGGGGAATGCTCCCTGACTGTAAGTTCCTCCTTTATTAGAGCCTGACTGATTGAGACCCGCACCTGAAAATACAGGGTAATCATAAGGATTGTTGCTTCCCGTTGAAAAATCATGGTTACTTCCATTGTCAATCGCAAGCAGATGGGCGTCACCACTCATGATAAACATATTCTGAATATTATTATCTCTGAAAAAATTACTAAGTTCTGTTCTCTCCGCAGTGAACCCTCCCCAATTGTCGGATTGGTTTCCTCCAAATGAAGTTCCGGTTACCCATGCAATGACCTGACAGTTGTCGCGCGCATTCAGGCATTCCTGTTTAAACCAGTTCTTTTGAGTTGTACCAAACATAGTGCCTGAGGCACGCAAACTGCGAAGGTCAGCCAGAATAAAGCGGATTCGTCCAATTGTGAATGCCTGATAAATCGGTACGTTTCCTGATCCGGCAACAAGAGGATAGTGGGGAACATATTCCTGATAAGCTTGCCGTGCATTCGCGGTGCCGGTTTGGTTGCTTCCGGAATTGTTATTGCCGCAAT
>JBIIHN010000374.1:0-2803 GCA_044235745.1 Bacteroidia bacterium | reverse complement strand
CTCTGATGATGGTCATTTCGGTTTAACAATCAGACAAGCGAAACTCCATGGAACGTATTCCGAATGCATTGATTCATTCATCTTCTCCTTACCTCCTTCAGCATGCGTATAATCCGGTGCAGTGGTTCCCCTGGGGTGAGGAGGCGTTGAAGAAGGCCCGTGATGAGAATAAACTGCTCATCATCAGCGTAGGTTATTCTTCCTGCCATTGGTGCCATGTAATGGAACATGAGAGCTTTGAAGATGAAGAAGTGGCGACCGTCATGAATAAGTCCTTTGTTTGTGTAAAGGTGGATCGGGAAGAACGTCCGGATATCGATCAGATATACATGGATGCCGTGCAACTGATGACGCAACGCGGAGGATGGCCGTTGAATGTCATTGCCCTGCCCGATCAACGCCCCATTTACGGCGGAACCTATTTTCCGAAAGAACAATGGCGCAATGTATTGTTGCAACTGGCCGCATTCTGGAGAAATGATCCTGCCAAGTGCAATGAGTATGCGGAAGAATTAACGGAGGGTATGCAACGGCTCGGAAAGGTGGCAGCGATCGTGGATGACGGGAATCGTTCGTTTCCGGATATTTCGGATATGCTCGACCGTTGGTCGAGACAATGGGATCAGGAAGAAGGCGGACACCTTCGTGCTCCCAAGTTTCCGATGCCCGACAGCCTGCGGTACCTGCTCGCAGCGGCTGAGGTAACAGGTAATACTGCGGCGCGAAACCATGTGCTGTTAACGCTGAAGAAAATGGCGCTGGGTGGTATCAATGACCAGATAGGCGGAGGCTTCGCCCGTTATAGTACGGATATGATCTGGAAGGTGCCACATTTTGAAAAGATGTTGTATGACAACGCACAGCTTATCTCCCTTTATGCCGACGCCTATAAACTGACCGGCGATCCCTTGTGGCTGGAGGTGGTGAACGAAACCATGCAATTTATCGCACGTGAAATGACGAGTCCTGCCGGAGGATTTTATTCGGCGCTGGATGCCGATAGTGAAGGCGTGGAAGGAAAGTTTTATTGCTGGAATCCGGATGAAATCTTCGATATCTTCGGTGATGAAGCGCCATTGGTGATTCGTTATTTCAATATCAACGAGAAGGGATATTGGGAGCACGACTTTTATATTCCGTTGAGAGAAACAGATGATGCCACTTTTGCGAAGCAGGAAAATCTGGATGTGGAAATATTGAAACAAAATGTGCTGCGATGGAAGAGAAAGTTGCTGGAGATGCGGGAGCATCGTGTGCGCCCGGGTCTAGATTATAAAATTTTATGTTCGTGGAATGCCTTGATGCTCGCTGCTTGTTTTGATGCGTTCGCTGTAAGTGGTGATGCACGATGGAAGCAGATGGGCGAAACGAATCTTGACTTTCTGCTTCGTCATTTTCTGACTGGAGATGGTCGTCTTTTACACACTGCTCATGAAACACAGGGCCGGGTGACCGCAACAATCGATGGATTTCTCGAAGATTATGCGTTCGTGATTGAGGCGTTGCTGAAAATTCAGGCTTTTCTGCCTGAACGAAAATTGTTGCCCGTGGCGGAGAAGTTAATCAATACAACCCTGCGTGATTTCGTCGATGAGTCGTCGGGATTTTTCTGGTTTACAGGGCAGCTTGGGGAGCAACTGGTTACGCGTCGTCAGGAGGTGCAGGATAATGTGATTCCTTCTTCCAATGCAGTGATGTCGCATAATTTATTACGTTGGTCGAGGTTTTCCGGCGACATGACGAATGAAAACCGTGTGTTGAAATGTCTTCGTACCTTGCGTGATGATATCTCCCGTTCCACACCGTGGTATAGCCGTTGGGCAATGGTATGGCTGGAACTGGAACATGGCAGTGAGGTGGAGGTGTATGGTGAAAGTGCACATCTGATGATGTCGGAACTATTGAAAGCGTACTTGCCATTGACAGTATTTTCCGCGCATCAAACACCTGATCATTCGCCGTTAACCGGTGTCCGTTACCGTGAAGGTGAAACCCTCGCTTACGTTTGCAGAAACCGGAGTTGTCATGCGCCGGTGATGGATGCCGAGCAAGCGATTCACCTGGCATCCTTCCATTGAAAGTATTGTTAATTATCAATCCGGAATCTGTAAAATACAATTATACATCACATGAAAAAAATAAAAGAGTATTGCTTGTACGGCTTTTTGGCCGTGGTTGGCCTGACTATTATCGCCTGTAATCCGAAGCCGGCTGAACAGACTGCTGTTGCATTTGTGGATCCGCTCATAGAGAACATGGACAGTACAGTGAGTCCGGCGGATGATTTTTTTATGTACGCCTGTGGTGGCTGGATTAAAAAGAATCCGATCCCGGGAAATGAGAAGTCATGGGGTATATGGAGCCTGGTGCAGGAAGAGACGTATAACCGGATGCGGAAAGTGAGCGAGGCGGCAGCAGGTGCTGCTTCTCCCTCGGGCAGTAATCAGCAGAAAATAGGTGATTTTTATTTTGCCGGTATGGATACCGTTAACATTGATAAGCTTGGTTTGGCGCCGCTCAATGATGAGCTGAAGCGGATTGATGGTATCAATGATATGCGTTCACTGAGTGCGGTCATTGCTTTGTATCATACTTATGGTGTTTCACCGGTTTTCAGCTCCTACATCTATCAGGATGAAAAAATGAGTGAGAAGCAGGCCCTGCATTTTAATCAGGGAGGGATCGGTTTACCTGATCGCGATTATTACTTTAATGCGGATGCCCGCACGGTGAATATCCGTATGGAATATGTAAAGCATCTTGAAGCAATATTCCGTTTGATGGGCGATGATTCTGTTGCTGC
>JBIIHN010000373.1:0-2807 GCA_044235745.1 Bacteroidia bacterium | reverse complement strand
TTTCCAACGATCAGTTATAAAATGGGCCTGATGAAAGTTATGAAGTATCGGCTTCCATGAAACCCGGGACAGGGTTTACAAATTTGTAAAATAATATTTTAAAAACTTGTAAACCATCAGAAATCCGACATATCTGAAGACGCAAAGGCTTACCAATTCACGCACCTGAAAATCAACCCGATTTGCACATCTGATTTTGAATTTAAATAGTTATCGCTACCTTTATAAATAAATAAATGATAAGATGACGATTTCGGCTATTCGCACAAAAGTGCACAAGTATATTGACGAAGCAGACATAAAAGTACTTGAAGTTGTACATCAACTGCTGGAAGTATATCGACAAAACAGCTCTGGTTTATTGACAGAGGAACAAAAAAAAGAAGTCCTGAAGAGATCTGCTCTTTACAAAGCGGGAAAAACTAAGGGCTACTCCCTTTCAAAAGCCCGGAAAATGGTTAAACAAAAAATTTCCTCAAAAAGTGCCTAATTACAAGCTAATCATTTTAGAACAAGCAATTTCTGAAATTGTTGAATCTTGTAATTATTATAATGGAAAAGTATCCGGATTAGGCCATGAATTTGAAGATGAGATATTTAATCTTATCAAAATCATTAACAAGAATCCCTTGTTATTCCCAATAAAATTCTCAAACATTCATGAAGCTGTTTTGCTGAGTTTTCCATTTGTAATTAACTATGAAGTCATAGGAAAACAAGTTATTGTCTATGCTGTTTTTCATACCAAAAGAAATCCTGATAAAAAATTAAAAGGAAAACGAAAGTAATCGAGACCTACTACCATCTTCCAAAACACTCTGCATTAAAAAAAGCGGGTCTTTTTTATTGTTTAGTTAGCATATCCCGGAAGTGGCGATAACGAAGGTCCGCCCCCTAGACTCTGGAATTAGTAACACACCCCTTAAGTAGCAATAGCAGAACACCAACCCGCATGGCGAAGCAATGACGGAACACCAACCTCACCCGGACGGTAAAGTCCATGTACTTCACCGCTAATCCCTCACGCAACGCACCGAAAACCCGTAACTCTTAGGGAAGAGGTGCCGGACTACGTAGGCACTGAAGAAATTCAGGTTGCGGTTCCAGGCAAGCGTGGTTGAGTCCTGGGTAGAAGACCACCAGTAACCGCTGTTGCCAATGTAGTTGAATGTACCATTATTGGAGTTGCGGTAGCCGCCCGGCAAGCCTGTGAAGCCGCTGATGTTGGTGGCTCCTTTGTTGGGGAAAATCCACAACGAAGACTTCGCTTTCAGTTTGCCACCGACTACTTCGCTGCCGCCAAGAAAATTTCCCAATGTCGTCCACTCCGCATCGCTGGGCACATGCCAGCCTGTGGGACAAAGGCCGCGGGGATCTGCTACGGCGTACCCGTTATACAGCTTGCCGTAAATGCTGTCGTTTACAACCGCGTTATTGTAAATGGCATAAGCCCCGCTAGAAGTAGTTGACCAAGAGGCATTGCTCAGGTTGGTGGGAATCGTATCGCCGTTGCGGTATTTGGTTGTCTTCAGGTTCTCCGCCATCCAGCACTGGTTACCGATTTGAACCACTTTATACCAATTCCCGTCTATATCCTTTACCACGGGACAGCCACCGCCACCAACACTGTTACCTGCGACAAAACTCACCTGATTACCATATGCGGTACCTTTCGCATTGATCGCATAGGATCGTACATAATATGTCACGCCGTTGCTCAAGCCCGTAATACTGCTGCTATATAATCCTATTCCTGAACCATCACTGGTGAAATTATTGGATGTTGTTGGGCGGCTTAAGGTGTCCCAGCACACCCCTCGCGCAATAATGGGGGAGCCCCCATCACCGGTGATGTTGCCCCCGCAGGTGGCAGAGGTACCCGCATTGGCGCTGATAGCCGTTGTATTAATGGCGATTCCCGTGACGGAACTATTCCCCGTGCCGGAATTCTCCTCATCTTTTTTACAAGCAACGAATACGGCTGAAAACACAGTCAGCACTAAAACACACAACGCCGTCAGGCGATTTAATCGTAGTTTCTGGAACATAGTATGTTGGTATAGGCTACAAATATAACACCGGATGCAAAGCTATCCAAAGGCTGTGGATACACTCATCTTGCAGCCCCTCGTCCGATAGAGATCATCCTCTTGCTCTTCAGCGCTTGTACCGCAGAATTTTGGGGTATCATCCAGCGATTGCTTCGCAATAGCAGAAACACCATCCGAATGGCGAAGCAATGACGGGAAACCAATTTACCCCCGAGGTGCGTTCCTTACTCGGGGCCTGCAGCAATTTACCATCCCGCATTGCGAAGCAATGACCGGACACGTACTTCACCGCTAATCCCGAACGCAACGCACCGAAAAACCGTTCCTCTTAGCGTAGCTGAACCGGTTTACGACGGCATAGCTGAAACCCAGGAAGCGGGCCCAGGCACTCGTGGAGGAGTACTGGGTAGAAGACCACCAGTAACCGTTGAAGCCAATGCCGTTGAAAGAACCATTGCCGCTGCGGTTGCCGCACGGCAAGCCTGTGAACCCGCTGCTGTTGGTGGCTCCGAAGTTGGGATCCTCCCATAAACCTGTTCCCGTCTGCAAAGTACCGGTGGCTTTCATGAAGCCACCGGCGATCTGACTTTGAGTTCCGGTGAAAATACTTGTATCCGCACCCGGATCCAGAAACTTCACCAGTTCATTCCACTCCCCTTCACCGGGCACATGCCAACCCGTGGGGCAAAGGCCACGGGGATCGGCTACGGCGTACCAGTTGTACAGCTTACCGTAAATACTGTCGTTTACTGCCGC
>JBIIHN010000372.1:0-2813 GCA_044235745.1 Bacteroidia bacterium | reverse complement strand
TTCATTTCATGCTGTAAAAAACCTCACCACAGCCGAAGGCGGAGCTATTGCATTGAACTTTCCGCCTCCTTTTAACAACGAAGATCTTTATAAATATCTCTGCATATACACGTTGCACGGTCAGAACAAAGATGCATTGGCTAAAATGCAAAAAGGAAACTGGAAGTATGATATAATAGAAGCCGGTTTTAAATGCAATATGACAGATTTGATGGCAGCCATCGGTCTGGTGGAATTACGCAGGTATGAAAATGATACTTTACCACGACGCAAATCTATCTGCGAATATTATCAGAATACCCTTAAGGTTTACCATTGGGCTGAACTGCCGGTACTTCAAGACCATGACCGTGAGACATCCTATCACCTTTATCAGTTAAGGATAAAAGGAATAACCGAAGATCAGCGTGACCAGATCATTCAGAAGATATTTGATCAGGATGTGAGTGTAAATGTTCATTTCATTCCTTTGCCACGCCTCAGCTATTATAAGAATCTGGGTTATAAAATGGAGGACTATCCTATTGCTTATGATAATTTCTCGAGGGAGATTTCCTTACCGGTGTTTTACGACCTCAATGAAGAACAGCTACAACGTGTAACAGATGCAGTTATCCAATCGGTGAATGCTGTTTGCGGCTATTGATGAAACGTTTTATTGATATACTCATTTGTTTACCGGCTGTAGTCATTTTATCACCGGTGTTTATGGTGATTGCAATTTGGATAAAAACGGATAGTACCGGTCCCGTTTTATATCTTCAGGAACGAATCGGGAAAAGCGGGAAACCCTTTCGAATATTCAAATTCCGCACGATGCGAACAAATGCAGACAAGCAAGGATTGCTTACTGTTGGTGGACGTGATCCTCGTGTAACCGGTGCAGGATATCACTTAAGGAAATATAAACTGGATGAATTACCTCAGCTTTTCAATGTGCTCATTGGTCATATGAGTTTAGTAGGTCCGCGTCCGGAAGTTAAAAAATATGTTGACCTTTATTCAACAGATCAGCGGAAGGTGCTTAGTGTTAAACCGGGAATTACGGATTACGCCTCGATCGAATATTCAAATGAAAACGAGCTGCTTGCCCGTTCTGACGATCCTGAATCAACCTATATCAAAGAGGTGATGCCTGCTAAACTTCGTTTAAATCTCAAGTATATTCAAGAGCAAAGTTTAGTTACTGACCTGCGCATCATTTTCCAAACCTTAAAAAAGGTATTTTGATATTGTAAATACGTTACAAAAGGCTGTCGGTAGTCAATAGCATACAGAATACAGCATAGAGCCGGAAGCAGTAAATTCTGACTTGCTTTATTTTACATTTAGTCAGCTGCGGCCATATCTCCAAAAAGGCGAATCATTCTGCTAAGCTCATCTACCTTCTCTGTATCTCCCAACTTCTGATAACTGAAAGCCAGGTTACGAAGCATTCTTAATACCATATCCTTGTTAGAACACGGCTGATAATAGCTATTCTGCGGATCCAGGTTTAGTTTTTTCACAAACTGATCGATATCGCCTTTGCCAAAAACAGAGCCTTTGCTGAACGGATTAATATAAAACAACACCCTTCCTGTGTTTCCTTCCTGATTCTCTATGACCTCCAGATAGGTTAGAATAAAATGTTCCGGAAGATTCACACCATAAACCGGCAAGCCCAAAGATTTCGCGACCAATAAATACAACACGGAAAGTGCAAGTGGATTTCCTTTTCTGGATTCAATTACACAATTAATATATGAATTCTGTGGAGCATGGTAATTGGTGGTATTTCCTGCGAAACCGTATTTGGAGAAGAAAATATGGTTCATGATATTCACCTGTTCCAATGCCGTAAGCGACTCATTCATTTCAATCCATATCTCCTTTTTAATCTGATCAATGAATTGTCTTACTTTCTCTTCATCCAGTTCCGGATACTGATATCTGGCAACCAATAAAACGCCACGTAATAAATCGTCATCGCCGGTATGAATCCACAATCTCAGTTCCTCCATTAAACTGTCAAACTGAATCTTATGGACAATGAGGGCAATCCGTTGTTGCATCACCGGATCAAAAGCATGAGACCAGGCATCTTCAAGAAAAGGTATGACATACTGCCCCATGCTAACCAGCTTTTCCTCAATATGGCTATACACTTCCTTATCACTATCATCCAGAAGACTGATAAGGGCTTTTACTTCCGGTTCTTTAATTGGATCCATCGGTTATAAAATTAAAAGCAGAATTGCTTGCAAACAAGTTATGCAAATCGGATTATAAACGAAAGCATGTTACTTTTTAAAGATCATTACCTCCTAGCTATCAAGTAGATAAAAGCCGTCGGGTCAGATTGAACCAACAACTTCATGCAGGATTTCAGATGATTGAGCCACGCCTTCCGTATTTCTCCATCCTCCGTCTGATTATAATTCCTGCTCTAATCGGCATAATTTCGACAAAGGTTGTTTTGCCACTTTTCGCAGCACCGATGAGTGCCACGTATTATATATGTTTTTCGTCGTAAGTTTTCATACGGCGGAGTTTTAATTTAACATAGCCGGTAGGACAAGGAAAAATTCAAATGTACTTTTATAGGTATAACCATTTATTCACCGGCACGTACAACAGAGGTTTATAAAATCACTTTTCATTGAATTAAGCAAGTTTTTTCCGGAATGATTTACATTAAAAACCGTGTAGATAAGGATCCCGCGCTTTTGTAATATTTTGTAAAAAAATGAAGAACCAAATAACGAATACTGTAGTTAAAGCACCTGTTGTCAATAAACGCCATGAAGCAATTACCAGAAATGCGCCCACAC
>JBIIHN010000432.1:0-2817 GCA_044235745.1 Bacteroidia bacterium | reverse complement strand
ACCATCCGCACTCAGCGGCGGCGAGCAACAGCGGGTAGCGATTGCGAGGGCGCTCATGAATCAGCCCGACTTAATACTTGCCGATGAACCATCGGGCAACCTCGATTCCGAAAATGCGCGCAGTTTGCATACCCTTTTCTTTGATCTGAGGAAGCAGTTAAACCAAACCTTTATCATCGTCACCCATAACCAGGAACTGGCTGATATGGCAGATCGTAAGCTGGTGATGAAAGATGGAAAAATCATCGCCTGATTTTTTCATGGCTCTTCAAAAAACCGGGCATTAAAATTCAGCAAATAGAGTTTTTCAGCTGCGCGGGTAAACGCCGTATATAACCACCGGTAAAACTCCTTATTCATCATCTCATCGGTGAGGTAACCCTGATCCACAAACACCACCGGCCATTGTCCCCCTTGCGCCTTATGACAGGTAATGGCATAAGAAAACTTCACCTGGAGAGCATTATAATACGGGTCTTTTTTAATGAGGGCATTTCTCCGTTTTTTATCCGGTTCTTCCTCCTCGTAAAATGCGTGCAGTTCATCAAACAGTTTACGTTGCTCGGTGGTTGTAAGTGAGGGTGACTCACTATGCAGCGTCGTCAGCAGGATCATCGCCTCAAACGGTGGCTGTTCCGGCTGATCAGCGGTGATCAGGCTGGCCATGGCAAAGCGAAACCCGAATTTCTCCTCAAACCGATAGGTCTTCACGACTTCCAGCACATCTCCATTGGCGATAAAACCGGCCGGATGATCATCGGGCAGCCAGTGATAGTTATTCTTCACCACCATGAGGCTATCCCCTCCTCCTATTTCATCCTCGAGCCACAACGTCTGATAACGAATTAACCGGTTATACTGAATAGCCGATTTATTGGTCCGAGTAATCACCATCACATTCTCCTTACCGTAGTCGCGGTACAGGCTATGCAGGAGCTCGGGCAGATCGCGCGGAGATAATTGCTGAACATCTCCCCTGTCGTTAATCTTCAGGGTACGATCTTCCTCCGATGAAAGCAACTCCCGCATGCTTGTCGCGTTGCTCAATATCTCGCTTTGCTGCTGCTGCCGCACGACTTCGGTCAGCTCTGCCTGATACACTTTACGCCGGAAACGGGCCTGCAAATGATGAGGATCCAACGCTGGACTATCAGAAAAATGAACCGGCGGCAGCTGAGCGGTATCGCCCACCAGCATCAACCTGCAGCCCATTCCATTATAAACATATCGCAATAAATCGCTCAAGAGGTTAACGCCCGGAAACGGACTTGAAGCATCTTCGATGGCCGCATCAGGAATCATCGACGCCTCATCCACGATAAAGAGGGTTTTCCGGAAATGATTATCGGCCAGCCGCAGCATCATTCTCCCATCGCTGGTTAAAGCAGGACGATATAAATGTTTATGAATGGTGAAGGCCTGTTTACCGGTATAGCCGGAAAGCACCTTGGCAGCCCTACCAGTAGGAGCCAATAAAACGATGTTACCAAAAGAAGCGGTCAACGCCGACATCATCGTTGTTTTTCCGGTACCCGCATACCCTCGCAGAAGGAAGATACTCTCCTCCGGATCGGCTGCAAATTCACTGAATCTCCTAAGAAAATGTTCCTGACCCGGTGTAGGAGGAAACTTCAGAAAACTTTCAATCCGATCAAAAACCAATCGGGCCTTCGCCTGTGTACTCACGTTTAAATCTTATGGCAAAGATGAGGAAGTTAGCGGAGATGAAAAAACCGGCTATTCAGCGGGAATAGTTATTTTTGTACTGATGGTTCAAAGCGAAATACGGTACAGCACCCGGTTTAATATTACGGATGAATCCTACTCACAGGGAATGGTGGAAGATGCACTGCTGCTGCTGGTCGCAGAATCACACCGCATTGCCTACGCTATAGTGGACCGTCAGCGCCAAAAGGCCGTTGTGCTTCGCGATTACCGATTGTTAACTGAGCCGGATGGACCGGAACAACTCCCGGAAGGATTTTTTCAAAGGCTGCAGGAAGAAGATGAAATACTCACCGCCCTCCAGCCGGCGCAGGTCGTCATCGGCATCCACAGCCGAAAGCATAGTCTGATCCCCGATCCTCTATTCAGTCGCGATCATCTGGAAGATACACTGCAGCTCACGTGTCAGACTTCCGATACTGACCGTTATTATGCCGATGCCATACCATCTGCCAGCGCGCATATGATTTATGCAGCACCGGAATGGTTTCTCAAAGAAACCGGAGACCGTTTTAAGGAAGCCGCCCTCTTTCATGCCTCTTCCGCCTTTATTGAAAGCCAGCTCCGGCTCAACAAACATGAAACGGAGCCAACGGTTTCCATCCTGATCCGGCCATACACCTTCGATCTGATCATCACTCAGGGTAATGAATTAAAATTCTTCAATATTTTTCCATTCAGCACCTCTGAAGACCTCATGTATTATCTGCTTTTTGCCATGGAGCAGTTTCAGTTAAATCCCGATGTCGCCCTTGTACGTTGCTACGGAGACATTGAAAAAGTGAGTGCCCACTGGATGCTGGCACGAAAGTACATCCGGAACCTGGCGCATGGAACCTCGTTTGAAACGTTCAGCTACAGTTATGGCTTTGATAAAATCTCCCCACATTCCTATTACGGACTATTCTGCCAGCAGCTGTGCGTATTATAAGCGGTATGTACGGAGGCCGGCAGTTACATCCTCCTAAAAACCTGCCGGTACGCCCCACCACTGATTTTGCAAAAACGGGATTGTTTAATGTACTCAGTCATCGTTACAACTTTAAAAAACTGAAGGTGCTGGACCTCTATGCCGGCACAGGGGCATTAACC
>JBIIHN010000370.1:0-2821 GCA_044235745.1 Bacteroidia bacterium | reverse complement strand
TGGCTGCCTCCGCGAAATGAACATCTGAAAGCACGAGTATCATTGAATCCTGCCGGAGAATATCTGCCGGTATCTCCACCTTCGGCTTCGAGCAGGAACTCCACCACAGTATGATTAAAAGCGGGGATACAATCGTTCTGAGCATTTTCATCACCGGTTAAAAATCAGGCGTTGTCCCACAACCGACTCATTGAACTGACCATGATGATAAACAAGATTTCCATTCACAAAGGTCATCTTCACCTGCGATGAAAACGAATGACCTTCAAAAGGAGACCATCCGCATTTATACAGAATATTCGAAGGCTGAACGGTCCATGGTGCATCCGGATCCACCAACACCAGATCTGCCATATATCCCTCACGGATAAAACCACGTTCATTGATCCTGAACAGCACAGCCGGAGCATGCGCCATTTTCTCCACTACACGCTCGATGGTGATCCAGCCCTCTTTCACCATATCCAGCATGGCTACCAGTGCATGTTGAACCAGCGGGCCACCGGAAGGGGCTTTCAGATACTGTGCAGACTTCTCCTCTCTGGTATGGGGTGCATGATCGGTCGCAATCACATCAATACGATCATCCAGCACAGCTTTCCGGATAGCTTCCCGGTCAGCGGCTGTTTTCACTGCAGGATTCCATTTTATCAGATTACCTTTCGTAAGATAGTCCTTGTCTGTAAACCATAAATGATGGATGCAGGCCTCTGCCGTAATCTGTTTATCCTGCAGTGGTATATCATTCCGGAACAAATCAAGCTCTTTGCCGGTGCTAATGTGTAAAACGTGCAATCGTGCTCCGGTACTTTTGGCCAGACCAACTGCGAAGGAGGAAGATTTAAAACAAGACTCTTCGCTACGAATCAATGGATGCATCGAAACCGGAACATGATCACCATACTTTTCTTTATACTTCGCTGCATTCAGCTTAATCATCGGATCATCCTCACAATGCGTCGTAATGATCGTTGGAGAAAACCTGAAAATATCTTCCAGTGCTTTTGGGTCATCTACCAGCATATCACCTGTTGACGACCCCATAAAAATCTTAACGCCACACATGGTTTTTTTATCGACACGCTTAACTTCTTCAATATTGGAGTTTGTTGTTCCCATATAGAAGGAGTAATTCGCCAGCGACACCTGTGCTGCGCGGCTATATTTTTCTTCCAGTTTCTGAATTGTTACCGCACTTGGAACAGTATTCGGCATCTCCATGTAGGAAGTGATCCCTCCTGCCACAGCTGCTTTTGCCTCTGTATAAATCTCTCCCTTATGCATTAATCCGGGTTCGCGAAAATGCACCTGATCATCGATAGCGCCGGGCAATAAAAACAATCCCTTCGCATCAATCTCTTCTGCTTTACCGGGGACCGTTACAGAAGGAGCGATTTTTTCGATACGTTCGTTACGAATGTACACATCACCTTCAGTAATGGTTCCTTCATTTACGATACGTGCATTACGAATGATATATGCCGACATATTCAGATCAATTTATGCAGAAGGTCTACAGGAGTACCTTCCTGTTTATTACTTGATTTCTCCCACCATATCCAGCGGGTTGACCCATTCATCAAACTGCTCCGCTGTCAGGTAGCCGAGTTTAATAGCGGTGTCCTTTAAGGTAGCGCCGTCGCGGTGTGCGGTTTGAGCAATTTCCGCAGCTTTATAATATCCGATATGCGTATTGAGCGAGGTCACCAGCATCAATGAATTATGAAGGTTCCGATCTATGTTTTCCTGAATGGGCTTTATGCCAGTAGCGCATTTATCGTTAAACGACACACAAACATCACCGATCAGTCGTGCTGAATGGAGAAAGTTATAAATCATCACCGGCTTGAATACATTCAATTCGAAGTGACCGGTAGCACCACCGATATTAATCGCCACATCATTTCCCATCACCTGAGCAGCCACCATCGTCATGGCTTCACACTGAGTTGGGTTTACCTTACCGGGCATGATGGATGAGCCGGGTTCATTATCAGGGATAAAAATCTCACCGATGCCGCAACGTGGT
Source organism: Bacteroidia bacterium (assembly GCA_044235745.1). GTDB lineage: Bacteria > Bacteroidota > Bacteroidia > AKYH767-A > OLB10 > JAJTFW01. The sequence goes on along the minus strand of JBIIHN010000370.1, from coordinate 792 downwards.
CCGGATGCGAGCAAACGTATATCATTCGCGATTTTCATCAGACTAACGGCCACTGTCTTCAATGCTCCATGTGCTTCCACAATCGCATCATGCGCTGCAAGGGCTTCAAACTTATTCTCGGCTGTTACAAATGGCAAGCCGGTCAGCTTTGCAATATTCTTTGCTACATTTTCAGAATAACCCTTCGGTGTATTTATTCCGGTTCCCACAGCAGTACCACCCAACGCCAGCTCGGAAAGATGCGCAAGCGTATGGTTGATCGCACGCAGTCCATGATCTAACTGCGACACATAGCCGCTGATCTCCTGGCCCAATGTAAGCGGCGTAGCATCCATCAAATGTGTACGTCCGATTTTAACAATGCGCATGTATTCCTTTGCTTTCGCATCAAGGGTATCACGAAGCATTTTGATTCCGGGAATGGTCACTTCCATCAGCGTTTTATACGCCGCAATATGCATGGCGGTAGGAAAAGTATCGTTGGATGATTGTGATTTATTCACATCATCATTCGGATGAACAGCTTTCTTCTCATCCAGCAGACTACCACCCTGCAGGACATGCGCGCGATACGCAATCACCTCATTAACGTTCATATTACTCTGCGTACCCGAACCGGTCTGCCAAACTACCAGCGGAAACTGATCGTTCAGCTTTCCCTCCAGGATCTCATCGCATACGCGACCGATTAAATCGCTCTTCTCCTTTGGCAGCACACCGGCTTCCATATTGGTGATCGCCGCTGCCTTCTTCAGGTAAGCAAATGCCGCAATGATCTCCTTCGGCATCCGG
>JBIIHN010000371.1:0-2821 GCA_044235745.1 Bacteroidia bacterium | reverse complement strand
GCAAAATGTAAAACGGGCAGCTGTACAATGATTGTATATCTGTTTTTTCTTTATACTTTTGATCATTGACTTGGGGATGCTTCCGGGGGCGAACTTCTCTGTTAAGTAAGTTTCACTATCATATTATGAGAAAATTACGCTTCTTGTTGATCGGAATCGTGTTTTTATTTAGCCAGCCATTTACCCGTGCACAGGTGAATCTGGTGCCAAACCCGGGTTTTGAGCAATACGATACCTGCCCGTATTTGTTTGCCCAGTTAAGATATACAATTAACTGGGTCACTCCCAGTTTAGCTACCCCCGATTACTGGAATGCCTGCGATCCCGGTGATGCGAATGTCCCAAATTGTATCAAAGGGTTTCAACCTGCCCGCTCTGGAAATGCTTATGCGGGATTTATTCTGGGCCGGAATAATACGTTGTTTCCTCCGTTAAACCAATACAGGGAGTACCTCCAAACGGAGTTGCTACAGCCCTTACAGGCCGGGCAGCGGTACTGCGTCAGCTTTTATATCAACAAGGCTGATTCCTGCGATTGGGCCGTCGGAAATATCGGGGCGTATTTTTCGGTGAATCCGGACACGAATTATATGACAAATAATTTTTTTTCCTATAGTCCGCAGGTAAGTAACAATCCGGCCAATATCATTTTCAACGATACGGGATGGACCAACATTTCCGGCTCGTTTATAGCCGCCGGTGGCGAACGGTATCTGATGATTGGTAATTTTAAATCGTATCAAGCTACCAATACCCAATTCACAGGTGGCTGTGGTTATTGCACGGGAGAACCGGATTTGGCGTATTACTACATAGATGATGTTTGCGTTAGTGCCGGCGATTGTATTTATTCCTGTAGCGCAAGTATCCTTCCTGTTACTGATTCCTGTCTTCAGCGTCCTATTCCCTTTTCCATCACCGGCGATTCCTGTAGCAATACAGTTACCTGGAACTTTGGTGATCCGGGTAGTGGTGCCGCCAATACGTCCACTGCTGCAGCTGCCACCCATATCTTTTCGGCATCAGGCAGTTACCTTGTAACCGCCGTGGTGTATGCTCCTTGTCAAACAGACACGCTCCGGCGATGGGTGAATATTGTTGATTGTGATAGTCTGGATAAGGAATGCGCGCTGGAGGTTCCGAATATTTTCACCCCCAACGGGGATGGTACTTCCGATCGCTTTACCATCGATTTTCCATGCCCCTTGACCTCGTTTCGTATTTCCGTTTACAACCGGTGGGGGCAGCAGGTATTTGAAACGATTGATGAAAATTTGTTCTGGGACGGAATGCAAGATGGTACAAGTGTACCCGAGGGTGTTTATTTCTATACCCTTTCCTATTCGTTTCAGGATCTGATATTGAATAAAAAATCCGGTACGATTACCGTTCTGCGGTAGGGAGGGTGAAGTGTTACCGAAATGCCGCTTGCCTGCCTGGGAGGGTTGCGTATCCTGAAATTCTTTTTTCCGCTCGCGCCGTGCATGCATACTGTTAGCCCGACAAAGCCCGAAACTCTGAAAACAGTAGACAGCCCTTCGACAAGCTCAGGGTTAAAATGAAAATTCGAGTAGCCGTAATTGATTGTAAATCGTGGTCGGATTAAAATGGGTGCTCGCGGCCATGATCGTAAAACGATCGGAAAATCGAGGAACTTTTGCCTCATAAATTATTTTCACACTGAAGTACGGGTAGCACTAACCAACTTACCGGCTTCTCCTTCCTCCAAGTGGCCTATACCTGGTCGTTTTCTTGTCGCCACTTCTCTTGATCAATCGGTGCTCTACTCCATTCCTCAAATCACGACTTGCGGTTGCCGTTGAGATCTCAGGGAACTGATGCATGTAGTCACTGCGACTGAATTCTCCTTCCACCTGCTCCAGAAAAGATGCCAAGCGTTGTGTAGCGTCGGGCCTCTTGCTTCTGAGCTGCAACAGCTCCTCCAATGACTGCTCAATGATCGTAAGCATGAATTCGATGAACTTCGTTGACTTTCCTTGTTTGTCTGATGCCGAAATTGATTTGTAGTAGGAAGACTGATTTTTGGCTATTAACGTTTCAAACGGCAGATATTCAAATACCGGATAACCGGACATTAGAATGATAGTCTGCCAAAGTCGTCCCATCCTGCCGTTACCATCCATGAACGGATGGATAAATGCCATTTCATAATGAAATACGCAGCTCTTGATCAGCAACAGTTCAGCATCGTCGTTGAGGTAGCTGAATAAATCCTTGATGAGGTACGGCACATTCTTGTGTGGAGGTGCGATATGACGGACGTTGGACCCTTTCACAATCCCTACGCCTTGCGTCCTGTATTTACCCGCATCCCCTACCAGACCATTCATTAGTGATTTGTGTGCTTTAAGGAAATCTTTCTCAGACTGATAGTTAAAGCGCTTCAAATCGCTGTAGGTATCTAACGCATTGAGTACCTCACGGATGTCTTTTGCCGGACCAATGACGCGCTTATTCTCCATTAAAGCTGTGATCTGTTGTTCCGACAATGTGTTCCCTTCGATTCCTAAAGAAGAATGAATCGTTTTTATCCGATTCTCTTTTCGCAGTTCAGGGCTTTGCTTCGCGATAAACTTGACCTCCAACTGACCCACTTTTTGGGATATGGATGCAATCAACTTGATAATACGATGTGTTAATTCGTAGGGAGGCCGCATTATTTTATAGATCATTTTGTAAGTACCCCCGAAATCCGGACAATTTAAAAGTAGAGAAAAAATCTCTAACTTTAAATTACCAATATGAAAAAAAGCCGGTTTACAGAAACCCAAATCATCGCCATGCTCAAGGAGCATGAAAG
>JBIIHN010000369.1:0-2831 GCA_044235745.1 Bacteroidia bacterium | reverse complement strand
ATGGCTGGCAGCTGTCCTCCTCGTAATATCTACTGTTTTCGTGCTTTCGCATGAAGAAGAAAATGTTTCTGCAGATAACTCCTCGGCTGCACCGGAACAAATGATCTCTTCAGAAAATACTGTTGCGCCTCCGGCTTCTCCTGAAGCGAACAGCTCACCATCTTCTGCCAATACAGAAAATAATACTGTTGCTCCATCGTCTCAAAAAACAACAGTCGCACCGGCTTCCGCTGAAAAAACAAACGGCGACGGAATTGCAAGTAATGAGGCGGAGAAGAAACAACAACCGGTTAACATCGTGCAGCGTACTGTGGCCGGAACATCCGGCGTAAAACTTCCTGTTGCGATCAAAGCAACTCAACCTGCCAAAGAGACGGAGCCATCAAGCCCAATGCTGAATCCGGTTGCAGGAAATCCGCTTCCTCAGCAGAATCCGACCATCGAAAAGCCGGAAGTTAATTTATCGCCTATTGCCTTCCTGCCGGCAAAGTCAATCATGATGCAGCAGGAAGCACATCCTGCTATCTCCGGCAAACAGGAAGTAAAGCCTCTGCCTAAACTAAAATCAAGATATGACTTCATTGCCTACGCCGGAATGAATTATGTCGACAAAGTGATCAATAGTCCGGGAAATACCATTTATATGCAGCGACGTGAGGCGGAAGAATCAGCCACCTTCCTGCCGTACCTCGGTGCACAAATCGCGAAGAGCGTTTCGAAATTTGAAATCAGAGCCGGTGCCGAGTTCTCTGTGCTGGGCGAAAGAGTAAACTATTCTCCCTATAAAAACGGGGAATACTACAACAGTTATCTCGACTGGGATCCGTATTCCTACACGGTAACCGACACCGACAGTGCCTGGATTTTCGGAATGCTGTTTTTGCAAACCAACTCCTATCAGGTGAATGACAGCATTCAGGTAACGGTCACGGATACACTCAACGGACGGCACTATGACGCTTCCATCCTTTCCGCCAATGGAACAAACCGGTGGTACCTGATTCAATTTCCGATTGAATTCAGCTATTCAGTAATGCGTGGACGTTTCGGAATAGGTATCAGCGGAGGAATCGCTCCCGGACTCGTAGTGGGCTCATCGGGAAAATATCTGCTGAAAGATGAAAGCGGAGTGCGGGAAATTTCACGAGCCGACGTCGGAAACTTTATGCTGAGTGCCGGTGGTGGTATCGAATTCAGCTATCAGCTGGGAGACAAATGCAGTGTGCTGTTACGTCCGAACGCCCGCTATTTTATCACTCCGGTAGAGGAAGAAAACGGAGCATCCAAAAATTATCGTACGATTGGCATACATGCAGGACTACGCTACCGGATCCGGTAGGAACCTTGTCGATGGCTGTCACCACTAATAGTAGTGAAAGTCTGTGTCCTGACCAGCAGGATGTGACCTGTACAGATCACCTTTTCTAAAAGAAGCTTTTCTTTTTCCTACTTTAGCGCAACAAACATGCGTATGATGAAAAAATTTCTACTCCTATCCTACTGTCTGATCGTGACTGCCATCACTGCCAATGCACAAAACAATGCGCTGGCCTTTGATGGAGTTGACGACGCCGTGACTGTCCCCGCAGCCTCTGCCCGAATCGCCAATGTATCGGGTATATCCTTAACCACCTGGGTTTATCCTACCAATCCGGCACCCACCTTTCCCAACTTTGATGGATTCGCCGGTATCAGGAACAATACAGACGCTGACTTCTATCTTCTTCACTTCTCAGCCAACTCGATTGAGGCGAGGTTTCGCGGAGCCAGCGGCGTGAACTATGATATCATCGCGCCCGTGCTTACCTTGAATCAATGGGTTCACCTTGCGCTCGTTTATGACGGCAATTGGCTGAAGTTATACAAAAACGGAATCGTGTATGATTCAACAGCTGCCTCTGATGTAATCAGCAATACAACCGTTGACTTCTTGATAGGCAACCTGGTTTTTCAGTTCACTAATTATTATCTCAGCGGAAGAGTGGATGAAGTGAGTTTATGGAGCCGTGCGCTCACAGCGACTGAACTTGCCTGCTTACCGGCCAATGGTATAGATGTAGCTACCGCCACCAACCTTGAATTATACTATCGCTGTAATCAGGGTGTGGCCGGAGGAAACAATACCGCTATATCCAGCCTCACAGATGCTACCGGCAATATTAATGGCACACTGAGCGGATTTGCATTGAATGGTGCAACTTCCAATTTTGTGGCGGGTGCTTCGCAGGTCACAAACACTACTGCATTTAAATGTCCTGATGTTTCTTTTCTATGGAATGGCAACGTATATACAAGCCCCGGCATCTATACTGATACCCTTACCAATTCCTTCGGATGTGATTCTGTTATACAACTGACATTAAATGCCATCAGTGTCGACACCTCCGTTACCCAAAACGGCGCAACACTCACGGCTAACGTCAACGTATTAAACTACCAGTGGCTCGATTGCAACAATAACTTCGCCCCCATACAGGGAGCCACCTCCAAAACATACACGGCAACCGCAAATGGCAGTTATGCAGTCATCGTACAGCAAAGCGGATGTTTTGACACCTCCTCCTGCCGTACCGTTACCACAGTATCGCTGGAAGATCAGTTATTCGAAGCAGCAGTGAAAGTATATCCAACCATCACTAACGGTGAAGTCAATATTGATTTCGGCACTGCCTATCCGTTAGTACAACTGGAGTTAACGGATCTGAGTGGACGCACCCTCCTTACGGAACAAGTGAAACAGGTTCGCCGGTACCAGCTTGATCTCACTTCCCTTCAATCCGGTGTTTATCAGCTACTGCTGAGTGACGGGAAAGGAAAAATGATCGTACGGC
>JBIIHN010000368.1:0-2837 GCA_044235745.1 Bacteroidia bacterium | reverse complement strand
ACTATGAGATACATTACGCTTGCCTGTTTGCTGATTTGTACCACACTTCAGCTGAACGCCCAGTTCAATATGACCTTACTGGGACATCTTCCCTACCCTGCTAATACTTGTGCGGGTGTTTGGCATTATGTCGACTCCCTTAACAATGAATATGCAATTGTCGGGGTGAATGACCGCCTGGCGATCGTTGACGTTACCAATCCGGCGAACTTATCGGAAGTGTTTTCCGTACCGGCCTTACCGGGGCAGTCTTCGTTGTGGAGAGAAGTAAAGACGTATGGTAAATATGCCTATGCGGTGAGCGAAGGCGGTGGTGGTTTGGTAATCGTTGATCTTTCAAATCTGCCGGCGTCTATTAATCATAAGCACTGGTATGGTGATGGTGCGATCGCTAATCAGATTACTTCCGCTCATACAATTGCTGTCACTGACGGATATGCCTATATTTTCGGTACAGGAAACGGTTTGGCAAATGGTGGTGCGATCATATGCGATCTCTCAGATCCGTGGAATCCAGTTTATGTGGGGCAGTACAATCTGAATTATGTCCACGATGGCTATATCAGAAATGATACCCTATGGGCCGGTGAAATTTATGCAGGTCAGTTCAGCGTAATTGATGTTACCAATAAGTCGAATCCGGTTTTGTTGGCTACGCAACAAACACCGGGACAATTTTGTCATAATACATGGTTATCTGATAATTCAAAATACCTTTTCACAACAGATGAAATTACCGGAGAGCCACTCGGGTCATTTGATATAACTGATCTTTCCAATATTAAACTACTGACAGAGTACTACACGGATAGCATGCCACAGGAGGAAGTGCATAATGTTCGTGTGCTGAATGATTTTCTGATCAACCCTTCATATGGAAGTCAGATGGTTATTTGCGATGCTGCTCGTCCGGATAATATCATAGAAATCGCGCAGTACCCTACCGGTAATTTTTTATGCTGGGATGCTTCCCCTTATCTACCCAGTGGAAATATTGTTGTTGCTGATGTGGATGGTGGTGTTTATGTGTTTTCAACGAATTACACCCGCGCCTGTTATCTGGAAGGAGATGTAACAGATAGTATTACAGGATTACCGGTTAACAATGTTCAGATTACTATTCAGCCTACAGGGAAAACAGCCAAGTCGGATTTAAGCGGGGTGTTTAAAACCGGTACCGCCTTACCTGGTACATATGATATTGAATTTAAAAAAGCCGGTTATGTCACGAAAGTACTCACCGGTATTCAGTTAGTGAACGGTCAGTTAACTACCTTAAGTGTACAGCTTGCACCCTTTGCATTGAATGGAGTTGCTGTGAATGCTCAGACATCTCAATTGCTTGAAGGCGTTGCAGTGGTGTTATCCGATGGCATAAATTCTGTTACACTTGTTTCGGATGTTTCCGGCAATTTTTCAACTTCAACCCTCGCCTCCGGTACAATCACATACCAGGCATCAAAGTGGGGATTTGTGACACAATGCGGGCAGCAAACTTTAACACCCGGTACACCTTTTACAGTTTCTCTTGTCCCCGGATACTACGATGATTTCGTAACTGATAACGGGTGGACAGTAAATTCGACTGCTACCGGAGGGTTATGGGAACGGGGAATCCCTAATGCTACGCTGGTTGGTGGGGTTCCCGCAAATCCGGGGAATGATGTTTCTGGCGATTGCGGTGATTTTGCCTATGTGACCGGAAATGCTGTCGGGTCAAATCCGGCATTGGATGATCTGGATAATGGTGCCACTGTGCTGACTTCTCCCTTGATGGATTTGAGCAATTATTCAAATCCATGGATAAATTACGAGCGTTGGTTATTTATTCAGCCGGGAATCCCGCAAACCTCTTTAGATACCTTATTTATTTACATATCTGATGGCATAAATACTTCGCTCGTGGAAGCTTTGTCTTATTTTAATGCGCCCAATGGTATCTGGCAATCGGTGTCTATTCCTTTGAATGGTATCATAACACCGGGTCCGGGATTTCAGGTAATTGTCAGTATTGCAGATCAACCTGCCAGTGGCAATCTGCTGGAAGCCGGTTTCGATAAGTTCAGCATTACGAACGGTCCTGCCAATGTAGATGAACTCATCGACAGGAATAAAACGGTGGTGTTCCCGAACCCATCCTCCGGATCATTTAGCCTTAAATTTCCCGCAAATCTGTTTGACCAACAAGTGCAGGTTCGTATGCTGGATATCATGGGTAGATTAATCTATCAGGATTTTTATCAGGCCGGTGAAAATGTGATTGAACCTGACGTTCATCTGAAGCCCGGAGTTTATATGCTAAGTCTATGGACTGATAATGAAATGGTTGATAACATTAAACTTGTAGTCCGATAAAAGAAAATCCTAAAAAATGAAGGGCAGATTTCACAGCGAAATCTGCCCTTCATTTTTATACCTAATCATGTTGTACATTTGATGCGCGATACTATGAAAAGAATTGGACTGATCGGGTTGGTACTCTTCTGCTGTCTGATACAAAAGATGCCGGTTCGGGCGCAGGCAAAAAATGCCATTCAGGCAAGGGTAACCGAGCGTTTTGAATTTCCATTTTATAACGAGGGTTTTGACTCCATTTCGAAAGATTGGCCGATCTTATCCAATGCAGAGAATTTGTTACTGATTCAGGAAGGCGAATACATTCTGCAACGTAAGTCGAAGTTATCTCCATTTGCGGCGATGGGTACTCTCCCAAAGGAACCTCAGGAATTCCGATTGGTTACTTCTTTAAAGTTGATAAAGGGAGACTCAGAGGGTGCAAGCATGGGATTTATTTTTATGGCTCAGCCCGGAGGGAAGGGTGGTTTTATTTTTGAGAT
>JBIIHN010000031.1:0-9489 GCA_044235745.1 Bacteroidia bacterium | reverse complement strand
GTTTTAAACATCATCATTACTGAATCCATCCATGCAGGGATGAAATGAGCATAGGCAGTTTTTAGATAAATGCCAAATGCAAGGCAGAGATCGGCATGTGCTATCTTGTGTAAAAGTCTTCGTTTTGGTTAGGTGCTATTGCGCTAAGTTTGCAGCATGTCAGCAGGGAAACAAAAATTTTATGTGGTGTGGGAAGGGCGCAGACCCGGAGTGTATACAACCTGGGATGAATGCAAGAAAAACATTGACGGGTTTCCGAATGCCAAATACAAGTCGTTCCTTTCCAAAAAAGAAGCAGAGACCGCACTGGAACAGCATCCTGCACGCCATCTCTATCGCAAAGCTACTCCTGTTAATGAACCGGCACATGTTAAAGGTGCTCGCATCGGGCAACCGCAGCGGGATAGCTGGTGTGTAGATGCAGCCTGCAGCGGTAATCCCGGACTGATGGAATATCGCGGTGTTGATTTCAATAGCCGGGAGGAGATTTTTCACATGGGTCCATATCCCGATGGTACCAATAACATCGGTGAGTTCCTTGCGCTGGTGCATGCATTGGCCATGCTAAAGCAGAAGAACATGGGTGAAACGATCATCTACTCCGATTCTAAAATTGCAATGGGTTGGGTAAAGAAAAAGAAATGTGGAACCAAGCTCGTGCGCACCGGACGCAATGATGTGTTGTTCGATTATATCCACCGCGCTGAATCCTGGCTCGAAAACAACCGTTACACCAATCCTGTTTTAAAATGGGAAACAGAAGTATGGGGAGAAATTCCTGCCGATTTCGGCCGGAAGTGATGCGCCTTCGGCGGGTATTTGCCTTCGGCGTTAGTTTCGCCTACGGCCGTTATACATGTTATAAGAGTTGTAAATGTTAAACGGTCCCCGAGCGTAGTCGAAGGGCCGGTGGCTGTCCCGTCTGTCACGAAGTGCGAGACGGGAGGAGTCGAAACCCGGCGGTTAGTAGAATTTAACCGCCCCCTTGACTCTGCTCGGGGACCTGATTGGTCAACTTTCCATCTATATCCTCAATTCAGATCCCGTTCAAAGAACGGCACTTAATTCTTAATTCTGATCCCGCTCTTCGAGCGGGACTTAATTCTTAATTCTAACCTAAACTCTCACCTTCGCCTCATCCACAATCTTCCTGATCGCATCTTCTAAAAAGGAGGGGATTAATGCGGATTGTGTGAGGCTGATTTTATCGGGATCGTTGAGGTGTAAAAGCATCTCATCGTATTTTTCTTCACCATGATGTTTAATGACAATCTGCTTTTTGTCTTCACGCAATAAATAATGAAGCATCCCCACCGGATCGGCCTCCGGGTGAAATTGTGTGCCCATCATCTCCGGAGTAAACCGCATCGACATGATAGCTCGTTCATACGGAACGTGGGGGCGTTCTTTCTCAATAGCCAGAATTTTTGCGCCCAGCTTTTCAATTCTTTTCATGTCCGGCTGTACAACCTGCCAGTCGCGGCTGTCAACCGCGTAAAAAGGATCCGGCAGCGACGCAAATGCTCTTTCTTTGCGCCCCTCTTCCGTCATATGTACCGGGAATATACCAAAGGCCGTGCTGTGTCGCTTTGCAACATCTCCAACTTCCAGATGCCGGCACATCAACTGAAAGGAATGACAAATGAGGAAAATATATTTTTTCTGCCGGGCATCACGGTTATGTTCCAGCAGTCGATCCATGAGTTTGAAGTACTCTTTCTCCCAATGGGCACCCGGTTCTTCCAGCGGACTTCCCGGGCCTCCGCTGCTGATGTAAATATCAAAGCTATCATCGGGAATATCATCGCGAAAGCGCACATCGAACCGCTGCCAGGTTAACTTCCACGGCGATGGAATATCCTGCCGGTTAAGAATACTTTGAATACCGCGCATACCCTCGTTCGGCTCATTATTATAGAGATCGAGGATAGCGACACGAATCGATTGTTGGTTTTCCTGTTCCGGCACGATGCGGTGATAGAATTCCATATTTTACGATCAGAGTCCGCAGTTGGTTTCGCTCACCATATAATCCACCACGTCTTTCAGGCTGCCGCTAGCTTCGTAAATCTTTAATTGACGATCGGCACCGGTTCCGTTTTCGAGCATTTTTTCTATATAACGCAATTCGTGACGGCTGCCGAGGTCGTCTATTACATCATCAACAAAATCGAGCAGTTCATAGATCAGATCCCTTGTAGGCACTTCTTCCTGTTTGCCGAAGTCGATGAGTTTGCCGTGTATACCATATCTTGCGGCTCTCCATTTATTTTCATTGATGAGCGCACGGCTATAATTTCTGAAGCTTAGATTCTGCTTCATGAGCTTGTAGATTTTCGCCGTTACGGCCTGCATCAAAGCGGCCAGCGCAACGGTTTCATCGATCCGCATTGGAACATCGCAGATACGGAATTCGATGGTGTCGAAGAAAGGATGTAACCGCAGATCCCACCAGATTTTTTTTCCGTTGTCAATACAATTTGTTTTGATGAGCAGGTTTACATAGCTGTCATAATCAGCTACGCTGCCAAATTCCTCGGGTATACCGGTCCTCGGAAACTTATCAAACACCTTGGTGCGATAAGCTTTGAATCCGGTGTTTCTTCCCAGCCAGAAAGGTGAGTTGGCACTCAGCGCGAAGATGTGCGGAAGGAAATATCTCGCCTGATTCATCAGTTGTAAGCCGATCTCCCTGCTGGGAATTCCTACATGTACGTGTAAGCCAAAAATGAGGTTGCCACGGGCAGTGTCCTGCAGTTGATCAACGATTTCATGGTAACGCGGATGATCCGTAATCAGTTGATCCTGCCATCGGCTGAACGGATGGGTTCCGCCGGCGGCAAACAGCAATCCCTGCTTGGCAGCAATTTCTCCGATCATCCTTCGCAGATAGGTGACTTCCGTCCGGGCCTGATCTACGTCTTTGCAGATATTGGTGCCGACTTCTACCACACTCTGGTGCATTTCGGCTTTTACCTGCTCTTTTAATACCGTTTTTCCGCCTTCCACAATCTGATGCATGTGGCTGCGTAATTCGCGGGTTTCCGGGTCGATAATCTGAAATTCTTCTTCTATGCCAAGCGTAAACATAATGGGTAAATGCTGAATGAGGTGTAACGGTGATGGATATGCTAATGCTTAAAGAATAAAAATCGCCGGTATCATATGAACCGGCGACTTATGCGCCTTATGCATTCTGAATTTCATGATGCCCGGAGCGGGGAACCGGATTTCCGGAAGCCATACCCAGCGTGGCATTTTTCATATAGGTACCCCAGGTAAGGTTATCGGCGTTCTCTTTGTGTGCCTTCGCTCGGCGGATGCACATATTGGCTGCGCTTTCAATGACCCAGTCGAAGTTTTCCTGACCTACACTGTTGATATCCGCATCCGGTGCAGGGTTGCAGAAATCGATGGCGTAAGGAATACCATCACGCACAGCGAATTCAACGGTGTTGAAGTCATAGCCTAATGCTTCGTTCAGACGTAGGGTATAATCGAGGATGGTGTCAAGGAGTTTTTTATCGGCGTTGAATTTGTTGTGGACGTAACGCAGATGATGAGGGTTGCGCGGTTCGTATTCCATGATGCGAACATCCTGCTGACCGATACAGTATACCCGGAAGTAACTTTCAAATTTGATTTCTTCCTGTAACAACATCACCAGTTGTCCGGTCGTTTGGTGCGATTGGAAAAAACCATCCGGCGTATCGAGCTGGAATACGTTTTTCCATCCTCCGCCTGCATGAGGCTTCATGTAAACCGGAAATCCTACATATTCAAACATGCCCTGCCAGTCCATGGGCATTTTCAGATTACGGAATGAGTCTTCACTGGTATCTGTGGGCCATTGGTTGGAAGGTAAGAGGCACGTCTTTGGTACCGGAATTCCCAAACGGGTGGCGAGACAGTTATTGAAGAACTTTTCATCAGCACTCCACCAGAACGGGTTGTTGAGGACAGCTGTACCACACAGTGCTGCATTTTTGAGATATGCACGGTAGAAGGGCACATCCTGAGAAATGCGGTCGAGAATCACATGGTAGTCTACCGCTTCGCCCTGAATACATTTGTCGATACTGACGAGTTCAGCCTGTATCCCGGGCTCGTTTTTTGCGTTAATTCTTTCAATCAGGGCATCCGGAAAGGATCTTTCCATGCCGTGTAAAATTCCGATACGTTTCATTATGTGTTGGTGTTTAAATTCAAAGCTATCTGGTCCCCTCTTTTCATCACCAGTTTCCTTACGAAGGTAATGAAATAGCGGATTCACTGTCTTAAAAATCAGTAATCCATACGTCCGAAATAGGTCGGCAGCATCTCGCGCCATGCCGGCCAGTCGTGTGGCATACCCGGACGAATATCCAGCCAGTACGACATCCCTTTACGGGCCATAATTTCAGCGAGGCGATAGTTCTGTGCCAGACAGAAATCATGTTCACCTACACCCAGTACAATACCCATCTTCCAGAGGTTTTCATCATTGAGTCCGACCAGAAAATCTACCGGGTTATTGTAAAATACATTTTCATCGTAGTATCCGTCCATGTGGTTGGTAATGTCGAATGCTCCACCCATTGAAAACACATTATTGACCCTGTCGGGGTGACGAAATGCAAAGTTGATCGCCTGGTATCCGCCAAAGCTGCAACCGGCAACCGTCACTTTATGCTCTCCGGTTTCACTGCTCGCTTTATGAACCACTTCTTCGAGTATGAACCGGTCGTATATCGTGTGGCGCCGGATCCTTTCTGCCGGATGCACCATTTCTTCATAGAACGAGTGTTCATCTACGCTGTCCGGACAATAAATCTTAACAAGACCATTTTTTACAAACCACTCTACACTTTCGATCAGTTTAAAGTCCCGGTTTTGAGAGTATTTCCCCATAGAAGTAGGGAATATGATGACGGGTCGTCCGCTATGCCCAAATACCAGCATTTCTGTTTCGTGCCCGAGAACCGGCGAAAACCATTTGATATATTCTTCTTTCATAATTATTTGATAAAGACACAAAAATAGAGGGAATACCCCTGAAAGTGAAGTGGCGGCGACTGATTGTTGATAGCTTTTGCCGGCGGCTGAAAATTGTGTTAAAATCCCCTGATGGCATTGTGAACCGGAATCCGCTGATTGGCCTATTTTTGCTGTATGACTGATGCAGTTTCAATAATTTCGCCCGACTTAACCCTCCATCTGAAGAAGGTTCTCGGAGATGGTTATGTTTTAATTTCAGAAGAGGATAAGTCTCATTACGGCAGTGACCAGACTGAAGATTATCATTTTATGCCGGCGTTGGTAGTGAAACCGGGATCGGCAGCAGAAGTGGCTGAGGTCATGAAAATTGCCAATGAGAATCGTATTCCGGTGACGCCTCGCGGGGCTGGTACAGGTTTGTCCGGCGGTGCCCTGCCGGTGTATGGTGGTATTGTTTTGTCAACCGAACGCCTGAATAGAATTCTTGAAATCGACGAGCGCAACCTTCAGGCTACTGTGGAGCCTGGCGTCATAAATCAGGTGTTCAGGGATGCTGTAGAGGCGAAAGGTCTTTTTTATCCTCCCGACCCCGCCAGCCGCGGAAGTTGCTTTTTAGGCGGGAATCTGGCGGAAAATGCCGGTGGACCCAGAGCGGTGAAATACGGCACGACGAAGGATTATGTGCTGAACTGTGAAGTGGTACTTCCAACCGGAGAAATCATATGGACCGGGGCTAATGTCCTGAAAAACTCCACCGGTTACAACCTTACACAACTCATCGTCGGCAGCGAAGGAACTCTCGGGATTATTACAAAAATTGTCTTCCGGCTTATTCCTTTGCCCACTCAAAACCTGATTATGCTTGTACCGTTTTTCTCTCCGGAAAAGGCCTGTGAAGCGGTTTCCGCTGTGTTCAGGGCCGGGTTTATCCCCAGCGCTATGGAGTTTAT
The DNA here is from genome assembly GCA_044235745.1 of Bacteroidia bacterium. Lineage (GTDB taxonomy): Bacteria > Bacteroidota > Bacteroidia > AKYH767-A > OLB10 > JAJTFW01. The sequence goes on along the minus strand of JBIIHN010000031.1, from coordinate 3,562 downwards.
GGAGCGCGACGCAATCGACTTCGTGATGAAGTATGTGGATGTGAAGATTCCCGTGAAGGACGAGCATCAGGCCCATCTGCTCATTGAAGTGGATGGTCATGATCTCGATGCACTTTTTTCAGAATGTGAGAAGATCAGTGAGGTGATGTATGCTCATGATTGCGATGAGGTGATGTTTGCCGATTCAGCGCAGCGAAAAGATGAACTCTGGAGGATGCGCAGAGCGGTAGGAGAGGCGGTGAAATCGCATTCGGTGTACAAGGAGGAGGATACCGTGGTGCCCAGAGCCGAGCTGCCGGTCTTGTTGAAAGGTGTGAAGGAAATCGGCAAGAAATATGGTTTTAAGTCCGTTTGTTACGGTCATGCCGGCGACGGAAACCTCCATGTCAATATCATAAGGGATACCATGTCGGAGGAGGATTGGAATCAAAAGGTTCCGGAGGGCATTCGGGAGATCTTCCGCCTCTGTGTGCAGTTGAAGGGTACAATTTCTGGTGAACATGGCATCGGATACGTGCAAAAAGGATACATGGACATTGCATTCGATGAAACCCAGATCGCCATTCAGAAAGGCATAAAAAATCTCTTCGACCCTCATCATATCCTCAACCCCGGCAAGATGTTCGTTTGATTTTTCCCGTTCAGATGAAGATTTGACGGATTCAATGCATTCCCGGCAACTTTACCCGGGACTTTATCGTTAAATAGCAGGAAATACAATAACCTGTTGAAACGACTGAAAGTATTTGTGGTGTTGCTGTTGACCGGATTGTCATATTCAGCCGGTGCGCAGGAGATGTGGGGGGCTGCTCATTCCAATTATGCCGGTCAGATGGGACTCGATCTCAATCCGGCTTCTGTGGTAGATGCGCCCTACAAATGGGAGCTGCATTTTTTATCGATGGATGCAGCGGTGTTAAATAATTACATGTTTCTGCAACGCAACTCCCGTCTGATCCGAAACGGTGTTCAGGGTGAGAGCATAGAGCAGGAAAAATTAACTGATCGCTATACAAAGCGTCCGGATAAATACGGTTATGGATCTTTGTTTTTAAAGTATCCGGCCTTCATCTGGTCTTCCACAAAGTGGGGTGCCGCCTTTCATGTAAGCACAAGGGCAGAAGTGAGTGCTTCAAAAATTCCGTACCATCTGGCTAAGTACTTTAAGGAAGGTTTTGATTATGATCTTCAGCAAAACACAAATTATTCTGTAAAAAACGCAAAGGCCGCATTTGCCGCATGGCATGAGTTCGGCTTGACGTTTGGTCATGAATTGCATAATTCAAAGGAACATTATTGGTCAGCTGCAGCAACTGTCAATTATAATTATGGTTTAAATGGATTTTATTTGCTGCTCAATGAGGCTGATTATATCGTACCTGCGGATACCTTGTTGCTGATTGATAACATGGTGGCAGAATACGGACATGCATTTCCGGATAACGGAAATGGAAGTAACAACAACCCGCTTGCACAACGTGGAAGTGGATTCTCTACGACTGTTGGAGTACAGTACTATAAAAACAGAAACGATGCGTTTTTTGATCCCTGCAAGCGAGGAAGAGGGGAGAAGCCGTATGATTACCGGGTAGGTTTCTCCCTGATGGATGTCGGCTACATTCGGTTTAACAATGGTGCAAGGACGTATGCGATTAACAACCGAAGTGCTGATTGGTATGGGATAGACACTACTTCCTTTAATGGATGGGTCTATACAGATTCTATTCTTGGAGCGAATTTTTATGGTAACCGGTTGGTGGCACGCGATGCGTTTGCTTTTACGGTGTATCTGCCGACTGCAGCCAGTATTCAATTTGATTATGCTTTTAGTGAGAACCTCTTCCTGAACGCCACCATTATTCAGAGAATCCCATTGTCAGCAACAGCCATTCGTCGTTCGAATCAAATCGCTGTGACACCCCGATTTGAGTCGAGGAGATTTGAATTCAGTCTTCCGTTTTCGTTTTATGAGATGTTTAAACCAAGAATGGGAGTGGCATTGCGTTATGGTATATTTACCATTGGTTCCGATATGATTAGTCCGTTGCTGGGCTTTACTGATTCCTATGGTGCGGATTTGTTCTTCGGAATTTCGCTCCGCAATTATGGTAAATGCGGTCGTAAGCCCGGCAGGGGAGGCGCAAGAAGTATCGAAAAATGCGTGGATAAATAATCTACCGGTAAATCGCGATCACTGACGTTTCACCTTCTGTTACTTTTCCGCGATACATGCCTTCTGAATTAAAGGGTAGTTCGATGTTCCCGTTATGGTCGATAGCAATAAGTCCGCCTTCACCACCGATTTTCACGAGCTTTTCCATCACTACAACTTCACAGGCCTGCTGCAATGTAAGTCCTTTGTATTCCATCAGACATGAAACATCATATGCAACAACAGAGCGAATAAAATACTCTCCATGTCCGGTACAGCTGATGGCGCAGGTGGTATTGTTGGCGTAGGTTCCGGCTCCAATCAACGGACTATCTCCAATCCGGTTAAATTTTTTATTCGTCATTCCGCCCGTACTGGTTGCAGCGGAAAGGTTACCTTTCCGGTCTCGAGCAACAGCGCCAACCGTTCCGAACTTTTTATCCTTAGTTGCGGCATGGTCGAGCTGGACTCGTCCCTCTTGTAAAGCATCCTGCAGCTGATTCCATCGAAATTCATCATGGAAATAACGTTCCGGTTCGAAGCTGACTCCTTGCTCCCGGGCGAAACTCTCAGCGCCTTTTCCCGCAAGCAATACATGGTCTGATTTTTCCATGATCGCTTTTGCCAGCAGAATGGGGTTCCTGACGCCTGATACACCTGCTACCGCACCTGCATCGAGGTTGTCGCCGCGCATGAGCGAAGCGTCCATTTCATGTTTTCCCTCCGTTGTAAATACCGAGCCGCGTCCTGCATTAAATAACGGACAGTCTTCCAGTGATACGACGGCGGCTATAACGGCATCCATAGCCGAACCTCCATCACGAAGTATATTTTCTCCTGCCAGCAGTGCATCCGCCAGTCCTTTTTTGTAAGCTGCTTCTTTTTCAGCAGTCAATAAGGCGCGGGTAATCGTGCCGGCTCCTCCGTGTATCGCTAATCCGTATTTATTCATCTTAGTCTCTGGCTCCGAATAAGGCGCTTCCAATGCGAATCATGTTGCTTCCGCAGTCCAGCGCGATTTTATAATCACTGCTCATCCCCATGCTGAGTGTATCGAACGATGAAGGATCCATCGTCATCAGCCTGCAGTTTGTAAACAGTTCCTTGAGCCGTTTAAATTCACCTTCGATTTTTTTTGAATCATCGGTAAGCGTAGCCATGCCCATAAGTCCGCGGATACGTATGTTTTCCATTTCGCTGAGATCTGGAAATAACATCAGCGCTTCTGTTTCCGCTTCGCTGAAACCATATTTCGTTTCTTCGTCGGCGATATGCACTTGTATAAGGCAATCAACGACCAGACCTGTCTTTTTCGCTTCCTTGTTGATCGCTGTAAGTAGTTTGGAACTATCAATGCTGTGAATAAGATGTGTGAAGGGAATGATCTCTTTCACCTTATTGGTCTGCAGG
>JBIIHN010000367.1:0-2853 GCA_044235745.1 Bacteroidia bacterium | reverse complement strand
AGAAGAAGAGATTCATAAAGCTGGATTCAATGTGCTGAACCTCTTTACTTCGGATACGGCAAAGTATGATAAAGCACTTCTGGGCGATATTATGCACATGAGCCCGTATGGCTGGATGCAGGTAAATAAATTCATCATCAACGAATATCATTTATGCAAGTGAAACCGAAACTGCTCTTTACAGGTCGTGTGCTGCTCCATCTGGGTATTGTCGTGGCGCTCTATCTCCTGTATTCAATAAAGAATCCTCACCCGAACAATACAACGTCTTCTTCCATTCAATTCGTTTATCAGCAATTCTGATGTTACCCTTCAGCGGCACCGACTTTTTTATCCTGATGGCCTTGTTCGTCATCGGACTCGCTGTATTCAAACTTTTTACGCCCGATAAATTGTACAAGCATGTATTGTTTGTCCTCAATATCACTTTTCTGGTTGTCTTTTATCCGAAGCCCTGGCATTATTTCGGATTCATCATTTATTCTTACGTAATCACCTGGTTGTTCAGTAATAAACTCAAGCTGCCCCTGAAGATTTATGGTATAATTGCATTATTGCTACCCATGTTACTGGTGAAATTTGATTTTCGCTTTCACACATATCCATTTGAACTGAATTACTGGTTAAGCTTCGCCGGACTCTCCTACGCCTGTTTTCGTACCATGAGTTATTTTATGGATAAAGCGCCAAAATCTTCAATGCCGGATATGCTGTCATATTTTAATTATCTGAGTTTTACACCCACGTTATTGATTGGACCAATTGACCGTTTCCATCATTTCAAAGCCTCAGCAGACAAAGGTTTTTCTTCCATCACCGCTGAAAACTTTATAGATGGATGGTACACCGTACTCAAGGGCGTTGCGTTTAAGTATATCATCGCAGAGTGTATTGATCGCTACTGGCTTCATTTATTTCCGGCTGAAAGCACGGAGGTCTTGCACATGACCAATACCATGTATGCATATTATGCGTATCTGTTCTTTGATTTCGCCGGGTATTCGCTGATGGCATTAGGCTTAGGTAAAATGATGGGCATGCAGGTACCGGTAAACTTTACGAATCCATTCCTTGCAGTAAATCCTCAGGATTTCTGGAAGCGTTTTCATATTTCTCTTGGAGCATGGTTAAAAGATTATTTCTTCACGCCCTTGTTTCTCTGGCTGAGCCGGTTTAAAAAATTAAAACCATTTTCTATGGCGAAACAGAATATTTGTCTGGCCGCCACATTTTTTCTGATGGGTTGCTGGAATGGTTTTCAGAAGAATTTTATCCTCAGCGGACTATTATTTGGCATATACTCCGCTCTTCATAATTGGTATGTAGTTTCTTGTAAGAAGAAGGGATATGATGTTGTCTTTGGCAAGATGTCACCGGCTCTGGTGAAATGGATTTCAGTATTTATAATGATTAACCTGGTTTCAATATCGCTGTATATCTTCAGCGGATATTGTCCTTTGATCTGATACTATGCGCTACGATTTTAACCTGAATGCCTTCGTTGAAACAGATTTGTTGCCTGATAAATTAGCAGTTTCAGGCAGCGATCGCGATTATACATGGTTGGAGTTAAAGAATTGTGCTGAACAACTCTCAGCGACCCTTTCTCAATTAAGCATTCCCTCCGGCGAACCGGTAATTATTTACGGCCATAAGGAAGCCTTTTTTCCGGTGGCGATGCTGGCCTGTTATTTCGGCAGATTTACATACACGCCCATCGATAAAATATATCCGGAAGAACGCGTCAGCCGGATTCTGTCCATTACAGGGGCAAATGTCATCATCAATTGTACAGGGACGGATCTGCCCGATACCGTAAGGTGCGCTGTTGAAATCCGGAACAACGGTGAAAGGATACAGCATGGTGATGTTGTGCAGGGGATTCAGCGCACGGATTATTCACCGGATTATCTGCAGTACATCATGTTTACATCCGGTTCAACCGGCGAACCTAAGGGTGTGCAGATTCTTCGCAGCTCTGTTAACTTTTTTGCAAATTGGGCTACCGGAGATTTTGGATTCAACAGCAAGGATGTATTTCTGAACCAGGCTCCGTTTACGTTTGATGTTTCCCTTTGTGATGTTTTAAATGCATTTGCGCTCGGAGCTTCACTTGTGCTCACGGATGCGGATGTAGCAAAAGATCAGGATGCATTTTTGAAAAGAGTGGTGGAGTATGGGTGTACGGTATGGACATCTACGCCATCCTTCGCGTTTATTTATCTCCGCCATCCTTCTTTCAATGCCTCGTTGATACCGTCATTAAAGGCCTTTTTATTCATGGGTGAAGAACTGCCCACCCGCACCTGCTCCATGCTGCATAAGTTGTTTCCCGGTGCTCGGGTATTAAACGCCTATGGTCCTACAGAAGCCACCATCGTCACGACTTTTGTAGAAATTACTCCGACGCTCGCTGCTGCCGGCGCTTCTGTTCCTATCGGTTATCCCATGCCCGGAAGCACTTTGTTGATTGATAACGGTGATGGCAGTACGAAAGAAGGAGAGTTGATCATCTGCGGACCGCATGTCAGTACAGGGTATTTTAACAGGCAGGATCTGAATGAAAAGAAATTTTATCACCACAATGGTCAACGGGCATTTCGGACGGGTGATCTGGCGTATTACGAAAACGGGATGATTTATTTTCTCGGACGAAATGATGATCAGATAAAATTGCACGGTTACCGCATTGAATTGGATGAAATATCCGCCGTCCTCTGCGATCATATAGACGTGGATGATGCGGTAACGGTTCCGTTAAAGAGGGGAAATGAAGTCAAGAAGATCATCAGTTTTGTGAAGGCCGCCGGAAAACCGAAAGGTATGGATCTGCGCGACACGGTGCTGCCGATG
>JBIIHN010000030.1:0-9500 GCA_044235745.1 Bacteroidia bacterium | reverse complement strand
GAAGAAGGTGATGAAGTATCTCCGCCCTGATGCAAAAAGTCAGGTAACGATCGAGTACAGCGACGACAACCAGCCGATCCGCATCGATACGATCGTGATCTCTACGCAGCACGATGATTTCGCTGCCGAGAAGAAGATGCTCGATCAGATTTCGAAAGATGTAAAGAATATCCTCGTTCCCCGCATCATGAAGAAGCTGCCGAAGCGTGTGCAGGCCCTCTTCAACGATAAAATCAAATACCATATCAATCCCACCGGCAAATTTGTTATCGGCGGACCACATGGAGATACCGGACTTACCGGACGTAAAATCATCGTAGATACCTATGGTGGTAAAGGCGCACACGGTGGTGGTGCATTCTCCGGTAAAGATCCTTCCAAGGTGGATCGTTCTGCCGCGTATGCTGCCCGCCACGTTGCCAAACATCTGGTAGCTGCCGGAGTGTGTGATGAAGCGTTGGTGCAGGTGGCTTATGCGATTGGTGTAGCAAAGCCGGTAGGACTCTACATCAACACGTATGGTACGGCCAAGGTGCCCATGACTGACGGACAAATTGCCACCATTATTGGTAAGATGGCGGATTTCGATATGCGTCCATACTTCATCGAAAAACGTTTTGCGCTGCGTACACCCATCTATCGTGAAACTGCGGCCTATGGTCACATGGGACGTGAGTCGAAAGAAGTAGTGAAGGTGTTCAACAAGGGCAAGAAAAACGAAAAGAAGGTGAAAGTAGTCTTGTTCCCCTGGGAGCGACTCAATGCGGTAGAAGCAACGAAGAAGGCTTTTGGTCTCAACGGAGCTACCAAGGCCACTGCAAAGTCTGCTGTAAAAGTGAAAGCGAAACCTGCTAACGGAAAATCATCCGATAAAAAAGTAAAGGAACCGAAGCAACTCACGTTGCTGGCGTAATCGCTCAACAATAAAATAAAAAAGGCTGCCCGAAAGGAGCAGCCTTTTTTTATACATCTTTAGCGATCAATCATTCACCCGGTTCAGAAAATCGAGGAAGGGCAGCATGGCTTTGTAGGAGGCGGTGCATGTTTTTATAAAATCTTTTGATTTCAATTGGGCAGCCGTTAAAGGCTCGGAGGCGATGAAGCTGGTGTATTTAAGAAACTCCGCAGCCGGATGTTCCGGATCGAAGCCTTTCGGTACACGGGTGAGGGTATGTTCCTGTTCAAGCGTGCCGAAGTGTTTTTTAAAATTTTTATCCTTCAGCAGCTTTATGAATTCTTCGTGGTTGTATTCAATTTCCTGTCTGATCTTACGGAGTAAAGCTGCTTCCGGCATATAATACCCGCCACCCACAAACGACCCCCAGCCACCTTCCGGTTCAATGTGCAGGTAGAAACCGCAAGCGACAGACTTTTTTCCGCCGGGTTTGATCGAGGCACCGAAATTCGCCTTATACGGCTCTTTGTTTTTGCTGAATCTAACGTCTCTGTATATCCGAAATATGCAATCCTTCGGTGTATTGCTTTCCAGTCGTTTGTCCACTTTTGAGAGGGAGGAAATCAGATGCTCTATCAGCAGTTCAAAATCAGCTTTGGCATTTTCGTAGTTATCCTTATGTTCGGCAAACCATTCGCGGTTATTGTTCTTTTTAAGATCTTTCAGGAACTGCAGGGTTTTGTTTTGTAGCATACAGTGGTTATAAACAGATTTTTTGTAAATATAAGTAATTGCATTATAGTCACTTAACGAAAAGTATGGGGGGTGGGTTTGTGAATTAAAAATGTTTCTTTTTTACATTTGTCCTATGGCCATCATTCACGTGTAATTCAACGTATTATCTGACATAAAAACCATTCAACGTTTCACTTGCTAACCAACAAATGAAAACCCCAAAAAAAGCGGCAAAGCCCGCTGCCGGAAATTCCAAGAAGGCTGCTGATAGCAAATCCAGAAAAATGGAGCCTTTAAAAGCGAAGGAGTTAAAAAACCAGCGCTTCGATGATTTTGATGATGAAGAGGAAGATGATAATCTGGATCCTGAAATGATGGATGATAATTTCAAGGGATTCGATGATATCTACGATGATGAGGAGGATGATTTATAATCCTCTGTACACGGCGCCTCCAATGTGTTGTTTAACTGATCCCGTCGCACTATCGAAAACATTTACTCTCCCCCAGTAATTTAAGGCCCCCAGGAACGCGAAGACAATCGCTTCCTTAAAATTCACCAGTCCTTCGCCGGGTATGGACAATTTTCTTTTGCCTGTTTCAGCCATTCTTTCTATCAGAAACCTGTTGTAAGCTCCACCACCGGTAACGAGTACGTCAGCGTCTGCCGGCAGCAATGCGAGTACGTGTGCATGTTGAAGGGCGATATGTTCACAAACCGTTCGGGCAAGATCCGCCGGTTGCCCTTGTTCCAGCAGGGGACGGAACTGTTGTTCGTACCATTCCCTGCCCAGCGATTTGGGGCCTTTGCCGGAATAAAAACTGAGGGCGTTCATTCGTTCCAATACATCCGGAAGTATAGTTCCGCTTGCTGCTAATTGTCCTCCTTCGTCATAAGCGCTGCCGGTACGTAATGCCAGTTCGTTGAGCGCCATGTTCACCGGACAAATATCCCACGCAACCCGCCGTTCGTTTTGTATAAGAGAAATATTGGCAATGCCGCCCAGATTCAGGCACGCCGTATACTCGCTAAACAGTAAATGATCGCCCACAGGTACCAGTGGCGCTCCTTGCCCTTTAAGTGCAACATCTATCGAGCGGAAATCGCAAATTGTGTCGATACCGGTAAGTGCGGCAATATGCGCTCCTGAACCAATCTGTACGGTAAACCCTTTTGCCGGCTCATGGAAGACTGTATGTCCATGCGACGCGATCAGGTTCGGTTGGAGTCCGCAATCGCGGTTGAACTCGTTTACGAGGCTGCCGAAAAGTTCTCCCAGCGCAGCGGATGTGGCAAATACTTCCCGGGCAGGCGCGGTATAAACATCCGATAACCGTTTTACCCATTCTTCCGTATAAGGGATGATTCGGGAGCCCAGCAAGGTATAACGGTAGCGATACCCATCGTGTTCAAACCGGCAGGCTGCCAGGTCGATGCCATCAAGCGAGGTGCCCGACATGATCCCGATGACATCGAGCGGGGCAGTGTTCAGGGAGGAGTCCATACTGCAAAGAAAAAGTTCTTTCAAATGGAATTCTCTTGAATGAATGCTTTATTTTTGACAACCTAAGTATTGAACTATTATGATCTTTCAACTGAGTGAAGAACACCTGATGATACAGAAAGCTGCCCGTGATTTCGCGCAGCAGGAACTACTACCCGGCGTGATCGAACGCGATGAGCATCAAAAATTTCCCGCCGAACAGATTAAACGCCTCGGAGAGCTTGGCTTCCTGGGGATGATGGTCGACCCGAAATATGGCGGTGGCGGCATGGATGCCATCTCCTATGTTCTGGCAATGGAGGAGATTTCGAAAGTGGATTCTTCTGTATCAGTCTGTATGTCGGTGAATAATAGTCTGGTATGCTGGGGTCTCGAAACTTTCGGTACAGAAGAACAAAAGCAGAAGTACCTGGTGCCACTGGCCAAAGGAGAGATCATCGGTGCTTTCTGTTTGTCGGAACCGGAAGCGGGTTCTGATGCGACCTCTCAGCGTACAACCGCCATCGACATGGGCGATCATTATCTGTTAAACGGTACCAAGAACTGGATCACCAACGGGAACTCGGCCAGCGTTTATCTGGTGATGGCACAAACGGATGTCGCGAAAGGACATAAGGGTATCAACTGCCTGATTGTTGAAAAGGGAATGCAGGGTTTCACTGTCGGACTGAAAGAAAATAAGCTGGGTATTCGCGGTTCTGATACACATAGCCTGATGTTTCAGGATGTGAAGGTGCCGAAGGAAAACCGTGTTGGTGAAGATGGATTCGGGTTTAAGTTTGCGATGAAGACCCTCACCGGCGGACGTATCGGTATCGCTGCTCAGGCGTTGGGTATTGCCAGCGGCGCCTATGAGCTTGCACTTAAATATTCCAAAGAGCGCAAGGCTTTTGGAACAGAAATTTCCAATCATCAGGCCATCCAGTTCAAACTGGCGGATATGGCTACTGAAATTGAAGCAGCCCGTTTGTTATGTCTGAAAGCGGCATGGCAGAAAGATAACGGTCTTGATTATAACCAGGCCAGTAGTATGGCTAAGCTCTTCGCCTCTGAAGTCGCCATGAAGACCACGGTAGAAGCCGTGCAGATTCACGGTGGGTACGGATATGTGAAGGAGTTTCATGTTGAACGCCTGATGCGCGACGCCAAGATCACCCAGATATACGAAGGTACTTCCGAAGTACAGCGTATCGTAATCGCACGCAGTGTGCTCTAAACGCCTATGACCCGCCACCTGAAAAACCTCCTTCTTTTTTTCTGCGCTTCCTTCCTCCTGTTCGCCTGCACTCCGCAACGGAAGCTGGTGTATCTGCAGGGAGATCAGAATGTCTTTTCGAAAGATCAATCTACTTTCGAAATGAAGTTGTATCCCGGTGATATATTGATGGTGCAGTTGTTCACGGTGAATCCTGAAGCGTTTCCCGGACTCAGCACTGCGACCAGCACACCGGAAGGAAACGACAACCGGTCGGCGTATGAAAAGGGATTTGTGCTCGATAAGAACGGTGTTGTGATATTGCCGTATGTTGGATCGATTAACCTCAACGGACTCTCGCTGGATGTTGCCCATGATACCATTGTGAATCGGTTCCGGAATTTCATTGATGATCCGGTGGTGGTCGTGAAGAAGTTGAGTTTTAAAGTGTCCATTCTCGGAGAGTTCATTCGACCGGGGTTGTACTATGTTCCCAATGAACAGTTAACCCTGCTCGAGGCATTGGCATTGGCCGGTGATCTCAACAATTTTGCCGACCGAACCCAATTGAGGATTTTGCGTAAAACAGCTTCCGGTACGATAGAAATCAATGTGGATCTGACCAGTAAAGAAGCCTTCACAGGTGCCAGTAAGTTCATCTATCCGGATGATGTGATCTATGCACAGCCGACCCGAAAGAAAGCGTTTACTGCGATCTCTCCGGCAACGGCGGTCTTCACTTCGTTGCTTACTGCTTTAGCCCTGGTGGCTACAGCTTACTTCCGCTCACAATGAACCAGCTTTCAGGGAATTATAAACGTGATGATGAAATACAGATCAGAGCAATCTTTAATGAGCTGATCCGCAAATGGCATTATTACGTAATCGCCGGTATCCTCTTTGCCGGCATTACTTTTCTCTATGTTAAACTGACCTTGCCGGTTTATCAGGCATCCAGCAGTATTCTCATTGACGATGAAAAATCAGGCCCGTCGAATATTTCGGATTTTTTATCCAGCGATCTCTTCGGTACCAACCTGAACCTGCCGACTGAAATCGGTATTCTCCGGTCGCGGACGGTCATGATGAAAACCATCGACCGGCTGCATTTAAGTGTGCAGTTTAAAAATACATCTTCCTTCCCGGCCGTGCCGCTCTATCCGAGGAGTCCGCTGAAGCTGGAGGTAGATACGTTTGTCAGAGAATTTAAGGATATCCCCTTTGAAATACGCATTGTCGATAAGAACAGCTATGAAGTAGAGGTGGAGTACGATGGGGATAAGTTGCCCGCGTATTCGATGTCGAAAAAATTCAGCTTTGGGAAAACGGTGCGGACGGAATACTTCAGCTTTCGGTTGTTACGCAACGATTCAATCGCTGTTGAACCGGGCAATACTTTTGAGTTCCGCGTGCGCTCTCACAATAAACTGATTGCGGAGATGCTTGAAAACCTTACAGCTGAGCCGCTGGACAAGGAGGCCAACATCGTAAAGATGACGTATAAGGATGTGATTCCTCTACGGGCGCTCGATGTATTGAATACGATTGGCAAAGTGTACATCGACCTCGATGTACAAGATAAAGCAGAGGTTGCATCGCTGACGCTGAAATTCGTGGATGAGCAGTTGAACAGTACCGGTTCGATGCTTAGCACTAATGAACAGGAAATGCAGGCTTTCAAGGAGAAGAACAAGACGGTAGATCTGAGTGAGGAGTCGAAGGCGATGCTGCAGAAGCTGAATACCCTCGACGTAGAACGTGTGAAGAACAATATCGAAGTTGCTTCGCTCGAAAATCTTTACCAGTATGTGGTGAAGAATGAAGATATCACCAATATGGCACCTACCAGTCTGGGTTTGCCTGATCCTCTGCTGGTTGAGCTGATTACGAACTTTCAGATGTTACAGAGCAAACGGAAGGGAATTTCCTACGGTGTAAAGAATGATGCTCCTGCGGTAAAAGTGCTCGACCAGCAGATTGCCGAGACCCGCGCTGCGTTGATTGAAAACATCCGTAACATTCAGCAACGTCTGAACGTGACCAGGAGTGCACTGAATAAACAGTTGGCGCAGTACGAAGAAAGTATCAAGCAGGTGCCGGACATGGAACGTCAGTTGCTGGGCATCAAACGCAACTTTGAGGTGAACCAGAATATCTACACCTACCTGTTGCAGAAGAAGGCGGAGACAAGTATTGCCAAAGCAACTGCTGTTTCTGATAATCGTATTCTCGATGAATCCGCTTTGGGAGATGAACCCGTTGAGCCGAATAAAAAGCTATTGGCTGCGTTGATCCTCCTGCTGACAGTAATTATTCCTACGACGTGGATTACTGTTACCAGCCTGACAAGAAGTACGGTGGTGAGCAAGGAGGATATCGGTCAGCATACAGAAGTTCCGGTGATTGGTGTGGTTGGGCATTCCAGTGAGTCGGATAATCTCGTTGTGAAAAAGCGCCCTAAGTCGGCTTTGGCGGAAGCGTTCCGTACTGTAAGAACCAACCTGCAGTTTTATGATTCCAAAGAGAAGTGTAAAGTCATTCTGATCACTTCTTCTGTGGGCGGCGAAGGTAAATCTTTTGTTACGCTGAATCTCGCATCCGTACTCAGCATGCAGCAGAACAAAGTAGTGGTGATTGGCCTTGATTTGCGGAAACCGAAATTATACCAGGATTTTGGCTGGAAAAACGACATGGGCGCATCGAATTATCTCGCCGGTGCGGCATCTCTGGATGCGGTGATTCGCAAAACCGATGATCCGTTTCTGGATATGATCATTTCCGGTCCGATTCCGCCCAACCCCGCTGAATTGTTGTCGAAGCCGGCGATGGAGGAGATGATTTCGGAACTGCGTAAACGTTATGATTTTATCATCATCGATACACCACCGGTAGGTGTCGTGTCGGATGCGTTTTCACTGATGAAGTTCAGCGATGTGAACCTGTATCTTGTGCGTCAGGGTTATTCCCGCCTTGTATTCCTTGATTCTCTCGATGAACTATACAAGGACGGTAAAATTCCCAATGCCTGCATCTTACTGAATGATTCCGATTTCAGCCGCGGTTACGGTTACGGACATAGTTACGGCTACATCAATGGAAACGCCGGATATTATGATCTGCAGGACGAAGAAGCCGAGCGTAAAAAGGGCTGGAGAAGATTCGTGCCCTTTATTTAAAGCATCATTCGCCGAACGCCTGCATCAGCACTTCCATCTTTGATCCACGCGAGCCTTTGATAAGGAGATTGCCGGTAGATGGCTTGTTTGCATTTAACCAGTGCATACAGGCGGCAGAGTCGGGAAAGTGTAAAATGCCATGTGTCGTTGCCGCTTCTTCAAACAACTTACCCACCAGCAACAGTCGCTTACCTGCAACCTCCAGCGCTGATTCCGCTATCTGACGATGTTCATCCGCTGCGGAATCACCCAGTTCGAGCATCTCACCCAAAGCAATCATCTTATCACCTTTAAAGTGCTTGTCGAAATTATTGATCGCCGCCAGCATACTGCTCGGATTGGCGTTGTAGGTATCCTGCACAATGGTGAGACCATCTTTCACCACCACCTGTGAACGCTGATTACCGGGCACGTAATGTTCTATTGCTTCGCAGATGTCATGCGGTTCAACACCAAACTGACCACCTACAGCAACGGCAGCCAGGACGTTGTCGAGGTTGTAATCGCCGGTGAGTTTTGTCCGGATGCGCAGGTGGAACGGTTTTGTTATTTCTACTTCCAGAAATTCATTCCCGCTATCGGCCACGCGCCCGCGGTACTGAACACGTTCGCTCGTACCATAGGTGATAATATTATCATATCCATGGAGCACATCACGTAGCAAGGGGTTGTCGAGTTGGATAAAGATCAACCCGCTGTGACTACGCAGGTAATCATACATTTCACCTTTTCCTTTCTTAACGCCTTCAGGTCCGCCGAATCCTTCGAGATGAGCCTTACCGATATTGGTAATGAGTCCGAAATCCGGACAGGCAATTTTGCAGAGTGCCGCGATTTCCTGTTGATGATTGGCGCCCATCTCCACCACCGCGAAATCATGTTCTTCGTTTAGTTCCAGAAGGGTGAGCGGAACGCCGATATGATTGTTCAGGTTGCCTCTGGTATGGTGCGTTGAGAATTCTTTTCGTAATACCGCTGCCGTTAGTTCCTTGGTGGTTGTTTTTCCATTGCTGCCGGTGATGGCCAGCACGTTGATGTCGAGCCGGTGGCGGTGATAGGTTGCCAATTCCTGCAAGGCCGTCAATACATCTGTTACCCTGAGCAAACGCGGATCATCTCCGACAGGTTCATCCACCACGGCATGCGAAGCACCTTTTCCGAGGGCTTCCATTGCGAATTGGTTGCCATTGAAACTCGGGCCTTTCAGTGCGAAATAGATACAGTCGGCCGGTAAATGGCGGGTATCCGTTGAAACAATCGGATAGCGCTGGAAAATATCGTAGAGTTGTTCGGTGGTGGTCATACCGCAAAGTTAACTGAAACCGTAAACGGTGAAGCGCGGATAACTGATTTTTGACGGACGGTGTGGTGATAGTTGTTGTCTTTACGTCTCTGATGGGAGAGAAGTGTAGAACAGAGGTGTGGAAGAGAAATCTATGAAAAGTATCAGGCGGAGAAATCCGGATTTTATTTCGATCAGGACGGAACGATAACGTGAGATAAGTACACGGACAGTACAACCACAGCTTTTTGTGCATTTTGGACATCCGTAAAAAATCGACTACAACTGTTTATAAAACGGCTATCTCTTGTCTGTTAATTAAATATTTGTGCAGGGCTCCTTCGGCAGGCTCAGGAATCACAGGGCCGAAGGCCCGGGAAGCTTTTCGTTGTTTTTTTTTACGACTTGCGGAGGGAACTACATGCAGGCAGATGAATTACAATGAAGGGTGTCACGGCTTCCATTCACCGGCATACCGGAGGGTTTCGCCGGTGGTGGCACAAAGCTGCGCATGCTGTAGGGCGTTGATCTGCCGGATATGGTGCATGTCATGTGCCAGCCAGTTGCACAGAAACATCTTCGCGGTCATCGGGCCGAATTTCGGATGTGCGTAGGCGTTATCCCATGCCGGTTCTTCAAGAGATTGCAGCCAGCGGACCGACTGATGTCGCTCTTTTAAAAACTGCTCCAGCTTCTTCCCGAAATCCTGTTC
>JBIIHN010000366.1:0-2858 GCA_044235745.1 Bacteroidia bacterium | reverse complement strand
ATGGAAATTAATAAGGCTGCGATTATCCCTTTGATATCTTTTTTAAAAGTGAAGGGCAGGTAATGAATGGTAATATCTGACTGCATACCATAAATATCATTTAATTTCTCCTTCGGTATATTGTCTGAACGTTCAACATATGGAGCGATTAAATGTACTTCGCAGCCGGCTTGCGCAAATCCCTCTGAAAATCTGACATCTGCCACCTGATTGGTTCTCGGGCGGAGGAGATCAAATGGACTGAGGTATATGACAACCGGTGACTGCATGAATTAACGCTTGATTGCGCAGCCCCCCTTGTTAAATTGCAGGGCCTTTAGATCGTTATTGATGACGAGTTCCCGGAACGCGTTGTTTTTATGGACATCATCACTTAGTAACACACCTCCGGCGGAAAGCCAGGGAAGGATTGTTTCAAACTCAAATTTCATATGTGAGTAGCTATGGTCGCTGTCGTGAAAAAAGAAATCGAGTTGCCCGAGTTCTTTCAAGGATTCAGGTAACAGGACTCTTGCATCACCAAGTCTTAAACTCCATTTTGATTTCAAGATATCCGGGACTCTCCATCCGGTAGGTGGGGCGGAATGGCCAAAGTTGTAGGCAGCGTTCGTGTCGTTATTGGGCAGGTCTATTGATATTAACTTTCCGTGACCGTTTTTATGCATTGCATTTAGAATAATCCATGAACTGGAACCGTGTGCTACTCCGGTTTCAATCATGGTTGCCGGCTGAAAGACACGCACACAACAGTAAAGCCATTTTCCGAAGGTATTGCCCAGACTGTTTCCAACGGGAATATTCGTCAGATTGGCCTCCGGAGATATCAAATTGTTGTCAGCGATTTCCTGAAGTGCAATCAACCAGAGGTTCAGATCGGTTTTGTTGCCCCATAGATAATTTGCTGCATTCAAAATGATTTCTCGTTGTAATGCATCTTTTCTGCCCAGGTAAAACTGCAAGGCTTTAAGTGGATGTCTGGCGGCTATTTTTTTTGAACTTGCTTCGAAGATGGTGCGCATGCGGGCTGATAAATTCTATTGGTTGCGGTATTCCTGAATCTCTTTTACGTTCAGATTCATTCTTGGGTTTAGTTGACGCTAATTTATGGGTTCGAATGAAAGTTGTGGTTTATGTTTCCAGCCTTTTAATTCCGGCATAGATGAATCTTGATGTAAACAGGATGTTTGCGACCAATATACCAATCGCCGTTCCGCTGGGTCCCATTGATGGAGTAAGCCACCAGGCTACTAAAGCGCCAATGAAGACACCGTAAAGGTATGTTGTTAACCGGAGCCGTGCCAGCCCCAGACTTTGAATTAATGGCAATGACCAGAAAAAAACAGAGGCCAAAATGGCAGCAATCATCAGGTAAAAGAAAGGCATTCCGGCCGCTGCGTATGCTTGTCCATATAAAAGTACAATTATTTCCTCTTGAAAGAAGTACGTAATTATCATGAAAAGTAACGCTGGACCCATAATCATAAGACTCAGTTTTCTAAGCATGACTTTTACTTTAGCATAGTCTTTTTTTGCTACCAGAATAGAAAATTGAGGAAAAATCGCATTCACCAATGGATCTGTAATGGTCAGGATTGAATATGCCAGTTTTTTGGCATTTGTGTAAAGTCCTACCGAATGAGTACCGGCCAGGTGACCTAACAAAATAACATCTCCCTGGTTCATGAGAACTTTTATCGAGCTGCTGATTGAGTTTCCGAAAATGAACTGAAGAAATTCCTTTTTGTCTTTTTTAATTAGCTGGTGATGGCCTTTCTTCCACCAGGAAGCTAATTCAGGTTTGAGTTCTTGCCAGGCTGCAACATTACATACCATGCTGTTAATGGCTCTTGTAATGATGGAGGCTATTAGAAATTTCTCAAGATTTCCTTTGAAATAAAATAGAGTGGCTGATACAATAACGAACTCAACAGTGTCCATGATTAATTGAATCATGGAGTTCGTTTTAAACCTATAGAATAACTTTAGTACGGCTTTGCTGATAGCATCGATGAAACTCAGACTATTGGCAACGGCAAATAATATGATGTAGGTGGTTAATCCTTCTGCAGGGATAAAAGTGTCGTAGAAAAAAATGGAGAGTGCCGTTAGTAAAAGAATGGAAGAAATTGCCGATATAATACTTAGGTTTAGGCTGTATTTTATAACCCCGATCAGTTTTTCTTTGTTTTGCTCCTGCAGGTATCTTGCTCCGTAACGAATGAGACCCATGCTGACATTCAATCGCATGAATTCCTGTGTCGTTAATACAAAGGCAATCGCAATTGTGTAGATGCCGAGTAGTTCAACACCTAATAATCGGGCCACAATTATGGAGCGGAGAAAACCAAAAATACTACCGGCAAGATTAGCCGTGAATACCCAGCTGCTGTTTTTAAAAAGCGTCTTGGATTCGCTATCGAATCGGGACTTTAATGACCGTTTGGCCTTGTCGGCGATGCCTCTCAAGGTGAGTTGCTTTAGGCCTTTTTTTCCTTTTGACTGCTACGCCTTTTCTTTCTGGTAAAAACAGATTTTATAGCAGATCCAAATCCGCCTTTTGGCGCATCTTCTTCATAATAGCCGTATCCATATCCGTAACCATATCCATAGCCATAGGAATACTCATATCCATACCCATAGCTGCGGTTGCTGACTTTCATCGCATTCATGATGATACAGATATTACGGATTTTACTTTCCTGATAAAGTTTATTTACGAAGGAAAGATGATGGCGGCGCGTGACACCTTGCCGTACTACATAGATGTTTACGTCAGAGTACTTTGAGAGCACCATGGCATCGGTTATCAATCCAATAGGCGGGGTATCGAGGATGATGTTGTCGTAGTTTTCGCGCAG
>JBIIHN010000029.1:0-9514 GCA_044235745.1 Bacteroidia bacterium | reverse complement strand
ACTTACCGGCGGAATGATAATTGTATTCTGAAAACTAAATTTCTTTTGCAGATAATCCGCATCGCGCTTGAGCAAAACCGCATTGGTTTCAAGCAGATTTGCCTTGCCTCCGCAGTCAAACCAGTTCCCCACTTTGAACGTCCCTACCTTTTCGCCCTGGTTGATCATTCTTTCGATGCCATAAGTAAGGTGGAATTCGCCATTATGCCGCAGGTTATTGCGAATATTGTAGTCGAGTGCTTCCATCAGTTTACCGGCCTCCCGGATGCGGTATATCCCCACCAATGCCTGATTAGACTTTGGAATCACCGGCTTTTCATCCAATCTGATAATAAAACCTTTGCTATCGATCTCAGCAACACCAAATTGACGCGGATCTTCCACTTTCTGAACCCCAAGAGCGGAATAAGGCATCTTCGCAATTTCAGCAAGATCATAGTCAATGATTGTATCGCCCAATACGATAAGCAGATCATCGTTGGGGTCCACAAATTCACGCGCCAGCCAAACCGCATGCCCGGTACCTTCGCGAGGCTCCTGAACCACAAAGGACGCATTCATTTTAGGATATTTCGTTTTTACATACCCTTCAATTTTATCCCCCAGATAACCAACGATGAAAATAAACTCATTGAATCCGCCGGCAATCAGATAATCAACAATATGAGAGAGAATTGGCTTGCCGGCAACCGGCACCAATGCTTTAGGCTGTGTATGTGTATGTGGGCGAAGTTTCGATCCGATCCCCGCTACCGGAATGATGATTTTCATACCGCCGTAAAGGTAATAGGAATGACCATATCACCGCGAACACCGAACCCACGATCTGCCGTAAGAAATTCACAATCATCTGTGATAACCTATCCGCCAAATGATCGACGGGATAATTTGATCTGCTTATTTTCGTGACAGATGAAATACTTTAAATTCCTGCTGATACCGGTTGTTTTTTGCGCACTCATTCTGTTGAATTACATACACATCCAGCTTTACGGTAATTGGAGGATGATGGATGATCCATCCCTGGAAAATTTTAAATATGCCTTAATTCCCGGAGCAGGAAGAAATTATCCGCAAAGTCCCAATCCGAATTACGCCTTTTTAGGAAGAATGGACACTGCAGCTGCTGTCTGGCGAAGGCATCCAAAAATAAAACTGATTCTCAGCGGTTACGAAGATGACCGGTATTATCGTGAAGCACAAGACATGCGCGATGCATTATTAAAAAAGGGCATTCCCGATTCTGTTTTATTACTTGACCCCAACAGTATTGACACCTATGCCAGCATCCAGTATTATTTACGTAGTTTTGGCAGCGAACCGGTGGTCATCATCTCACAGCCACAGCATCTCGAAAGAGCGCTTTGGCTGGCCTGTGCGGAAGGAGTAAATGCCTATGGCTATGAAGCCGGAAATTATCCGGGAGGCACCCCAAGATGGTTTTATATCCGCGAACTGGGTGCGCGTCTAAAAGCGCGTCTGGAAGTATGGGGTATCCTCAAGCATCATTCGAAAATTGAAAACAATGAACAATAGAATAACCAGCCTTTTCAACATTGAAATACCGATCATACAGGGCGGAATGATCTGGTGCAGCGGATGGCGGTTAGCCTCGGCCGTTAGTAATGCCGGAGGATTGGGCCTTATCGGTGCCGGTTCCATGTATCCGGATGTGCTCAGAGAACATATTCAGAAATGCAAAGCGGCAACTTCGAAGCCCTTCGGTGTGAATCTCCCTCTCCTCTACCCCAATATTGATGAGCACATGAAGATCATTGAAGAAGAGGGTGTGAAAATTGTGTTTACGAGTGCGGGTAACCCGGCAACGTGGACCGCTACCTTAAAAGAAAAGGGCATCACTGTGGTTCATGTGATTGCCAATACAAAATTTGCGATGAAGGCCGCCGCCGCCGGAGTCGACGCTATTGTAGCGGAAGGATTTGAAGCCGGAGGACATAACGGGCGTGAAGAAACAACGACCATGTGTCTGATTCCGCTCATCCAAGACACAATCGATATCCCCTTGATTGCTGCAGGTGGTATAGGAGATGGCAGAACCATTCTTGCGGCATTTGCGCTCGGAGCAGAGGGCGTTCAAATCGGGTCGAGGTTTGCAGCCAGTGCCGAATCATCCGCCCATGATCATTTTAAACAGGCAATTCTGGCGGCGAAGGAAGGTGACACACGCTTGTCGTTGAAACAACTTACGCCGGTCCGTTTATTAAGAAACAAATTTGCTGATGATGTTGCAGCGGCGGAAGATCGTGGAGCCGGAAAAGACGAACTCAAAGAACTTTTAGGCAGAGCCAGAGCTAAAAAAGGAATGTTTGAAGGAGATATGAATGAGGGAGAACTGGAAATCGGACAGATAAGTGCCAACATCCGGTCCATTATTCCTGCAGGCGATATTGTGAAGGAAATCTGGACTTCATTCAGGGAAGAACAACAACGCATTTGCCGTATATAAATCACGTAAGAAAGCGGTTATGATACAATTCGAAAAATTTACATTAGACAACGGACTTACCGTTATCGTACATGAAGACAATACCACACCGTTGGTAGCGCTGAACATTCTTTACAAGGTTGGCGCAAGAGATGAGGATCCGCAGCGCACCGGATTTGCCCACCTGTTTGAACATCTGATGTTCGGTGGCTCGGTAAATATTCCTGATTTTGATGAGCCACTTCAACTGGCAGGGGGTGAAAACAACGCGTTTACCAACAATGACATTACCAACTATTATTTAACTATTCCATCACAGAATCTGGAAACCGCCTTCTGGCTGGAAAGTGACAGAATGCTGAGCCTGGCCTTTACAGAAAAAAGTCTGGAAGTGCAGCGGTCTGTTGTGGTGGAAGAATTCAAACAGCGATACCTGAATCAGCCCTACGGAGATGTGTGGTTGCAGCTTCGCCCTTTGGCGTATAAGGTGCATCCTTATCAATGGGCTACCATCGGTAAAGAAATTTCGCACATCGAAACCGCAAGTCTGGATGATGTAAAATCCTTTTTCAAAAAATGGTACGCACCCAATAATGCGATACTGACTATTGCCGGAGATTGTACAGTAGAAAGAGCTAAAGAACTTTGCGCGAAATGGTTTGCGCCCATTGACGTAGCAGCTATACCTCCAAGAAATCTTCCCGTTGAACCTGCACAAACGGAAAAGCGGACACTAGCAATTACAAAAGATGTCCCCAATTCCCATATTTACATGACATGGCATTGCTGTTCGCGATTTGACGACACCTTCTATGCGACAGATTTATTATCTGATGTTCTCTCCAGAGGCAAATCCGCAAGATTGTATCAGCGACTGGTAAAGGAAGCCGGATTGTTTACCGATGTTCAGGCATATCTGCTCGGTGATCTTGACAAGAGTTTATTTCTGGTAGAGGGCAAACTGGTGAACGGAGTAACGATGGAGGATGCGGAGAAAGCCATACTTTCAGAACTGGAAAAAGTTAAAACGGACATCAGCGAAAAGGAGCTGGAAAAAGTAAAAAACAAATCGGAAGCAACCTTTGAATTTTCGGAGATGGGTATTGCCAACAAAGCGCTCAACCTCGCATACTATGAATTATTGGGCGATGCGCAGCTTTGCAATCAGCAGGTTGAACTTTACCGAAAAGTCACGGCCGAAGAAATCCATCAGGTCGCCAATGAAATATTCACTGAAAATAATTGTTCTGTTCTTTATTATAACTCCCTGAAGAAATGACACTCCAGCGCCAACTTGCACCCGGTATCCAATTACCTGAAAAAATAAGTCTCACCCCGGCAGAGAAAATCTCTACTGAAAATGAAATACCGATCCTGGTTATTCGTGCCGGAAGCCAGCAGGTAGTAAAGATTGAATTTGTATTTAACGCCGGAAATATTGTTTCTGACCGGCCGTTACTCGCAGCCGCCGCCAATGATTTGCTGGATGAAGGCACATCGCGACATACTTCATCGGAAATCGCCGAACTGCTGGATTATTACGGAGCCTATTTCTCAACTGAAAACGGGCCGGACTGGTCAACGGTTACCTTGTTTTCATTGAATAAATTTGTGAAAGAAACCTTACCCCATTTTGCCGAAGCACTAACAGATCCCGCATATCCCCAAAAGGAGATTGACACCTACTCTACTCAGGGAAAACAGCGACTCGCTGTTGGATTAAGCAAAGTTGATTTCCTGGCCCGACGAAATTTCTTTAATGCACTTTACGGCGATACACATCCGTTAGGGAGGATGACCAAATCCGAAGATTATGATGCCCTGACACCGGAATTACTGCGCTCATACCATACCCGTCATTATCTGGAAGGATTGAAAACCGTAATCATTTCAGGTCAGCCGGATAACAGCACTATTGAAACAATAAAAAACTTTATCCTTCAAACGGGATTCAAGAAAGCGAAAGCCGCTGCCGTTTCAGCATCCGGCGCTCAGCCCGTTAAGAAGCTGATCGAAAAAAGCGATGCGATACAATCAGCAATCCGAATCGGCAGAATAATGTTCAACCGAAATCACCCGGATTATTTTCCGTTTACAATACTAAACACTGTACTGGGCGGATACTTCGGTTCACGATTAATGTCCAATATCCGTGAAGACAAGGGATATACTTATGGTATCGGCTCCGGAATTATCAGCCATATTGACGATGGATACTTCTTCATCAGCACTGAAGTCGGTGCTGAAGTACGGGAAGCCGCTATTCATGAAATTTACAAGGAGCTTGCCCGTTTGCGGGAAGAACTGATTCCGGAGGAAGAACTCACGTTGGTAAAAAACTATATGATTGGAGCCTTTCAGCGAAGTATTGATGGACCGTTCGCACAAGCCGACCGGCATAAAATCATCACACTTCATCAGTTAACTCCTGACTATTACGACCGCTATCTAGAAACTATCCGAACCGTGACACCTGCTGATTTAATGATGCTAGCCAATAAGTATCTGGAAGAAAACTCCATGTTTGAAATAATAGCCGGCAAATAATGATGATGAAGTAAAATGCATATCCACTTTTTAAAAAACTGAAAAACACTTCCTGAACATTCAATCAGAGAGCCCTTGCGTTTAATGGAAAGATTTACCTCAATGATCCATATTTCTGTTTCCAACCTGAGAATAGACCGTAAGTGACTGCTATTCATGCAGCTGATCCTGCTTCCGGATCTGAAAAGTGTATCATCTTTCCAATGAAACCAGCAATTCATAGAAGCAGCAGAACGAGTTAAAAACGAACCCTTTTATAATCTGACAGTAATTTTTCTAACAAAATAATTACGCGTCTAAAGTAGGTCTTTCATGACAATCGTTATCTTTTTAGTTGATAAAGCAGGCTTCTAATCTTAAAATTTCAGATAATCATACGTAACACGATTATCATATATTATTGTATTACAGTATTTTAAACAGTAGCATAGCTAAACAAGCCGCTGAGTTAACGTCATGAATAATTGTGATCCTCAGGCAACCCAATTAAATTATAGATTACCCATCCAACAGATGTTTTTGATCACCAAATACGGCTTTGCAGAATGCAAGGTTTTGCTTAAGTTTGTACATCACGCGTATTCCTATCCAAATGAAAAAACTCTTACTCCTGTTGTTCCTGCTGATTTTCGGCTGGAATGCTCATCTTCAAGCATCTCACCTTATGGGTGGAGAGATTACGTGGCAATGCGTAAAGTCGGGGCCAAATACCGGACGGTTTATCTTCACGGTTAAATTATACCGTGATTGCAATGGTATTCCGGGCCCGGGTTCCGTGTTGCTGAACACGAATGCTCCAGGAGTTGGTGCAGGAATCAATTGTACTTTATTTACTCAAACAGACATTTCACCTGTGGGTCCCGGGTGTCCAACTTGTGCATCTCCCGGCGGATTTGCAAACGCAGTTGAAGAGTATATCTATAGATCTAATCCAATCAATATCACTGGAGTTCCTCCGGCAACGGGATGGTACTTTGCCTACTCAGACTGCTGCAGAAATGGTGCTATCACCAATCTTGCCAATGCAGGATCCGGATATTTCACCTTGCGCGCCTTAATGTTTCCGTACACAGGTCTTAACACAAACCCATGCTACGACTCATCCCCTCAGTTTGCTGAAAGACCACAATTGGCAACCTGCACAGGTGATACAACTTATTACAACGCAAATGCAATCGATGAAGAACTTGACTCTCTGGTTTATTCTTGGGCAAATCCACTGGATGGTACCAGTTTCCCTACTTCATCAAACTACCCTTTCTCTGCGAACTATAGTTTTTCGAATCCTTTGCCCGGACCAACAATTAATCCGAATAACGTCGCTGCAGTTTTAAATCCCACTACAGGTGTAACCATGTTCAAATCAGTAACCGCAGGTGCATTTGTAACGGTTACACGTGTAACAGCCTACAAGTGTAATGTAAAAGTTGCCGAGATTTTCAGGGAAATCCAGATTGCGCTTGTTGCAGGCTGTAATTTACCACCTATAGCCCCCTGGGCCGGCACTCTGAATACCTCACCGGACGTAGTTGACATTGCAGGGAACAGGGTCTCAGCGATTATTGATACGGTTTATGCCGGAGATACTGTTGAAATAGATTTGATTGCGCAGGATTTTGAGCCGTTGAACGCCACCCTGATTCCTCAGAAAATTTCGTTAAGTGCCACCGGGGTACAATTTGGTACAAACTTCACCAGTGAAACTGCCGGATGCCCCTACCCACCTTGTGCAACGATTACCAACTTCACCGGAACCCCAACCTCCCTGTTTGACACGGTGCCACCCATTGTCCCAATTTTTCCCGGCTCATTTTTCTCTTTCAGGTTCAAGTGGGTAACGGATTGCAATCACCTTGATAAAAATTTAGGCTGTGTTACGATAAAATCTGTCTATAACTTCGTGTTTAAAGTATATGATAATTTTTGCCCATCTCCATCGGTTAACTTTAATACACTCACCATTGTTGTTCTTGCACCTCCTCCCGTTCTGGCAGCGAGGTTAAAATGTGCGGATGTTCTTCCGAATGGTAATGTAAATCTAACCTGGATTCCTCCTATAGACACGGGAGAAGTAGATACCAACCAGTTTTTTAAAGCCTTTTATGTATACCGATCTACTGCGGGAGCTGCAGGTCCGTACACCTTGATTGACAGCTTAAAAGGGTTTAAAATTGCAAATTATGACACGGTCATTCAGTACCTGGATGTAAATGCAAATGCCAACCTCGGACCTGTTTCATATTATATCACAACGGGATCAGGATGTGATCTTCTGCCAAGAACAATTTCAGATACGCTTACAACCATTTTCCTCTCAGTATCGCAAGTAGGCTCTGATGCCTCGCTGAGTTGGACACCCCTTGAAACCCCTTTACATCCCAGCACGACTGGAAAATATTATATCTGGCGGGAACAACCACCTGCGGGTTCCGGAAACTGGGTATTAATTGATTCAACCACAAGCCTTACATATCTGGATCCGGTTTTTGTGTGTGATGATTCTATTAATTACCGAATTGAAGTACGTGATACCTCTGCCGCAAACTGTGTTTCCCGATCAAATATTAACGGAGCTCAGCTGCAGTCTGCAGTACCGAATATCACCTCACCTTCGTTGCGCTGTGTAAGTGTATTGGCGAACGGAGATATTCGCCTCAATTGGGTGGGATCAATTGATACCGCCTCGTATTTCGACGGATATACCATTTATCACTCCACGAATCCAGCCGGACCTTATGTAGGCGTCGGTTATGTGACGAATTATAATACAAATACGTTCACACATATTGGTGCAAACGGTCAGAATCAGATAAACTATTATTATCTGACCACCACAGCCGGTTGCGATGTCACCAATACGGATGAATCAACACCTCCCAGCGACACGTTGGCCTCTATGTTACTTACAGCCAATAACCCGACGATGGGATTCGCTAACTTATCATGGACGCCGTTATCCACGCCTTTACCACCTACTTCGTCCGGCGTTTATAACGTTTACAGAAGAATTCCACCCACCGTTGCATGGACACTGATTGGCGACACCACCGGTCTGTCTTATCAGGATACTATTGTACTTTGTGACACGATCATCGAATATCTGGTGGAGATTGCGGATGCTTCCGGGTGTATCTCCACTTCGTCGATTGACGGTAACAACTTCACCTCACAAGGAGATATTATTGATAACCCTGAACTACGCTGTCTGGCAGTACAAGCAAACGGAGACGTACAGCTGACATGGGTAGCAGCACCTGACCCCAATAACTTCTTTGCGGGAACTGAAATATATCATGCTGCAAATATTGCAGGTCCTTATGTGAAGCTGACAACCATAACGAATGCCGCTACGACCTGGACACATGCCGGTGCAGGTGCCAATGGTGCAGTTCAGTATTACCATCTCAAAAACTTATCCGGTTGTGATGGAATCACCACCAATGGCTCCACCAGTGATACATTGGCTACCATGCTGCTGAGCGTCAGCAATGCTAATCTTGGCTTCGCTGATCTATCCTGGAATGCATTACATACACCATTGCTGACTTCAGGTCCCGGTCCGTATCGTGTTATGAGGAGGAGTACAGGAGTAGGTCCCTATGTACAAATCGGAACGACCAATGCACTAACATACAGAGATACAATTACCACCTGTAACGTACCTTTTGAATATCGTATCGAGCTCGATGATAACGCACCTTGTATCTCCATTAGTTCTGCAGATAACGATATTTTCACCTATTTAGGAAACATTATCAACAACCCGGTATTGCGGTGTGTGAGTGTTAACGCAAACGGTACCATTCAATTAAATTGGGAAAACCCCTCTCCTGTCAGCTTTATAAATTTCAACGAATATGAAATCTGGAGAAACAGCGGAGCCGGTTTTGTATTGCTGGATTCTGTTTCCAACAGCGCACAAACAACATTTACAGATCTTACTGCAAACGGTAACGCTCAGTCATATTCCTACTACCTGGTGACACAGAGTGGATGTACAGGTCAGGTTACCAATGGTACTATAGGAAATACGCTCAGTTCCATTTTCCTCACGACTGCGGGTGTACTCGGACAGGCTAACTTGAACTGGACGGCTTTATCAACACCGCTTCCAGCAACTACAGTCAATGGTCAATACAATGTATTCAACACCTACAATGCTGCGGGAACACTGCAATATATTGGAGATACTGTTCAGTTGGTTTATCAGCATCCTATCATTGATTGTGATACATTAATCAGTCATCAGGTCACTGTTGACGATAATATTGGTTGTGTGTCACGAAGTAATATTGCCACTAATACATATACCTGGTTTGGAAATGTCGTTGCCAACCCGGATTTGCGCTGCGTAAGTGTACTGCCTAACGGACAGATTCAGTTAACCTGGGTCACTCCGGCAGGATCGAGCGATGAATTCAACGAATATGAAATATGGAGAAACGACGGTACCGGTTTTGTCCGCTACGATTCTATCAGCAACTTCGCACAAACCACCTGGACCGATATCAACGCCAATGG
>JBIIHN010000365.1:0-2859 GCA_044235745.1 Bacteroidia bacterium | reverse complement strand
TCCTGTCCGCTTCGACATAACCACCGCGCTGTAGCAGATATTTTCCGGAATAAAATTCGGTGAGTCGAGCGATGGAGCATGTTCGCGGTAATAGATGCTGTCCTGCGCTTCCACTTCGCTGATGATTCTTTGCATGGCTGCCACTGTTTCCACCGGAAAGACACCCACGGAGGTTTCGGCACTCAGCATCAGCGCATCGGCACCATCGAACACGGCATTGCCTACATCATTGGCTTCGGCGCGCGTGGGACGGTAATTGGTAATCATACTTTCCATCATCTGGGTAGCGATGATCACCGGCTTGGCCGCCTCATTGCATTTCCGCACAATCGACTTTTGAATCACCGGCACTTTCTCCATAGCCAGTTCGACGCCGAGGTCGCCTCTGGCCACCATCACACCATCACTCACCTGAATGATCTCATCGATATTGCGCACAGCTTCCGGCTTTTCGATTTTAGCAATGACACCTGTTCGTTTACCGGCGTCACGGATAATCTGCTTTAGTTCGACGACATCCTTCGGGCTTCTCACAAACGATAAGCCGATCCATTCCACCTCATGCTCCAGCGCGAAAGCCAGATCTTTCCGGTCTTTCTCCGTAAGGCTGGGCAACGAAATGGATGTGTCCGGAAGATTAACTCCTTTCCTGGAGCTCAGCGGTCCTCCGTAAATCACCCTTGTTTTTACCCGCTCATCCGCCATGATTTCTGAAACCTGGAGGGCAATTTTACCATCATCAACCAACACCAGATCGCCTGCTTTCACATCCTGGTGGAAGTTTTTGTATTTGATATACACCTCATGCCGGCTGCCCGGTACTTCGCGTTGATTTAAAATCAGCTCATCTCCCACATGCAAAACGATATTCGGGTCGGCAAGATCCCCGATCCGGATTTTCGGGCCCTGAAGATCGAAGAGGATAGCAATATGGGTGTTCAGTTTTTTATTTAACGCACGGATGGTGGAAATCATCTTTTCCATCATGGCATAATCTCCATGCGAGCTATTGATCCGACATACATCCATGCCGGCATGAATCATTTGTTCGAGGGTTTTCTCCTCGATGCTGGCAGGACCGATGGTCGCGATGATTTTGGTCCTGTTATAGCGGTTTACAATCATTTGAGTGGTGGTTGTTTTTGTTTTTCCTCCTCGTTGTTTACGGGTTCGAGGAGCAGGAA
The DNA here is from genome assembly GCA_044235745.1 of Bacteroidia bacterium. Taxonomy (GTDB): domain Bacteria; phylum Bacteroidota; class Bacteroidia; order AKYH767-A; family OLB10; genus JAJTFW01. Next base: position 1,675 of record JBIIHN010000365.1, on the reverse strand, counting down.
ATTTTCAGCCGATTTGATGGATGAAGGATCCACCGGAGTAGTACTGCTGATGATGGCCACAAAGCGGATTCTGCTTTCCAGATCCTCAACACTTGTATAGCGGCTAGGGTTTTTAATGACCAGAAAATAGTCGGTTTGACGAAATTCGGGGATGAGAAAGCCATTGGAACTTTTATTGGCGACCAGATAAATTTCTTCTTCATCATCATTCAGCTGAAAAAACCAGGCGAACGCGCCAGAAGATCCTTTTTTCTCCAGCCGTATTTCCAGGTCGTCTTGTCGCACCAGGTTGAAATTCAACACTCTGTTTAACTCGAAGCAAACCCGGTAATCGCGGTAGGCGCTGAAAATGCCTATCACAATGAAGTCGTAATCGGGTACGAATTCTAATGTAAAGGTTTGTTTTTTGGCCATGTTTCAAAAGTAGAGAAGCGTCATTCTTCTAAACGTCGGCTTTTAATTGTTTGGTATGGAGTTCTCAACAAGCAATAGTTCATAGGGAGGGCGATTTTACCGGGAATCGCCTCGGGTACAGCATTTGGTTGTGCAGGTCGTTCGGTATTTCCATCCTGCCGATTGTCCGTGGATGGATGATGTAATTGTTCCGGAGCGTTGATAAAAATGGTGATATGCAGAGATGCGATGCAGCGCATCTTTGCCGATAGACATGGTAGTGAATCGGGAGGATTATGTGAAAATTGAAATTCAGGAATTTTATTTATTGATGCTGATGAGCCGGCTGATAAACCGAATAAACCGTTTATTTGCAGAATGATGCTTGATGATGAATATTTTATGCGTGCGGCCTTCATGGAGGCGAAGGAAGCATTTGCCAAGGATGAGGTCCCCATTGGTGCCGTGATTGTGGCCAATGGAAAAATTATTGCACGCGGACATAATCTGGTTGAACAGTTGAACGACGTAACCGCGCATGCCGAGATGCTGGCCTTTACAGCGGCTGCGAATAATATGGGCGGGAAGTTTTTAAATGATTGTACCCTCTACGTTACCCTGGAACCTTGTCCGATGTGTGCCGGTGCCGCATATTGGAGCAGAATTGGTAAAATTGTTTTTGGTGCGACCGATGAAAAACGCGGGTACCGGCTGCTGGAGGGGCAAAAACAAATACTCCACCCTTCTACTGAGATAAAGGGTGGAGTAATGGCCGCGGAATGTGCCGCGTTACTGACTGAATATTTTAAATTGAAACGTTGATTAAACGTTGATGGCCTGCAGTACCTGAATGGTTAACGGCTTATTCAGAAACTTGCGAACAAAGGGATTTTTGTTGGCCCGGTTCAGGTCCTTGAAGCTTTCCGATGTTGACAGCATGATGATGCGAATGCTCCTTCGTAGATCTTCCGGCAGTTTTTCGAAGAATTCCAGAAATTGAAAACCATCCATTACCGGCATATTGATATCAAGGAAGATGATTTCCGGCCATTCTGTATGGGAGCAATTGCGAAGAAACTCCAGTGCTTCGCCGGCTTCCTGATACGCAATCACTTTTTCCGAAAATCCATGGGTCTCTATCAGCTTCTTGTTGATGAAATTGTCGAGTGAATTATCATCAATCAGCATCACAGATTGATACCGTGCCTTCCCGGTCTCTGACTGATGTGCTTCTGACAATTGGCTTAAAGTATTACTGCTCATTTGAATTGGATCTTTTCTC
>JBIIHN010000440.1:0-2862 GCA_044235745.1 Bacteroidia bacterium | reverse complement strand
CTTCGCACCTAATCTGAGTTTCTTCTTCAGCAATGGTATTGATCCGGAATATGCAGTGATCGGACGTGTGGCAAGAAGAATTTGGGCCAAAGCCATGAAGTCAAAGTACCATGCAAATGAGCGAAGCCAGATGCTGAAATATCATATTCAAACATCCGGCCGATCATTGCATGCGCAAGAGATTGATTTTAATGATATACGCACCACCCTTCAGGCGTTGTATGCCATTTACGATAACTGCAATTCTCTGCACACCAATGCTTATGATGAGGCGATTACCACACCAACGGAGGAAAGTGTCCGTCGTGCTATGGCGATACAATTAATCATTAACCGTGAGCTGGGACTTGCCAAAAATGAAAATCCTTTACAGGGATCTTTTATCATTGAAGAGTTAACCAATCTGGTTGAAGAGGCTGTTCTGATGGAATTTGATCGCATTACTGAGCGCGGGGGCGTTTTAGGGGCTATGGAAACCATGTATCAGCGCGGAAAAATTCAGGAAGAATCCCTGTATTATGAAACTTTAAAGCATACCGGCGAATTCCCGATTATCGGAGTGAATACTTTCCTTAGCAGTAAGGGCTCTCCTACCGTTACTCCGAAAGAAGTGATCAGGGCAACAACTGATGAAAAGGAATATCAGATCAATATGCTGAAGGATTTACATGCCCGCAACAATGACGTTGCTTCCGCTTTGTTACGACAGCTTCAGTTGACGGCTATTCGTAATCAGAATATGTTCGAAACGATGATGGAAGTAACTAAATATTGCTCGCTCGGACAGATTACGCATGCTTTGTTTGAAGTCGGCGGTCAATATCGTCGTAATATGTAGTCGTCATTTTTTTTAGTTTTCAATTGGCATTCGGGATTGATGTATTTCTATTTTTTCAGAAAGTATGTTTTCTTTCCGGTAGCTTTTATTGGCTATGTGGTATCAGAACCATCTTATAAAAAAAGAGCCAGATGTTAATCTGGCCCTTTAAATTGATTTTGTGTGTTAGTTACCTCGCGCTACCAGACGAATTCCTGGCGGGAGCCGTTGTGTTCGTCCTTTGAGACGGACTGTTCTGTGATGGTCGCTGAGCCGGACTTACATTTGATGGTCTTGAGGGTCCTGTCTCAGTTTTCCTTGTTTCTCTTGCAGGTGTTGATGGACGTGTTTCCTGCTGGCGCGATGGCTGTGTATATTGCTTTTGCTCTCTTACCGGTTGTGAAGGACGTGTTTCCTGTTGTCGCGACGGTTGAGTATATTGCTTTTGCTCTCTTACCGGCTGCGTAGGACGTGTTTCCTGCTGGCGTGATGGTTGAGTATATTGCTTTGTTTCTCTTACCGGCTGCGAAGGACGTGTTTCCTGTTGACGCGATGGCTGTGTACTTTGCTTTGTTTCGCTCACCGGCTTTGAAGGTCGGGTCTCCTTCTGTGGAGTTGAAGGACGGGTATCGGGACGAACATCTTTTGTCGGCGAGGTCGGTCGAGTGTCCGGACGTACATCTTTTGAAGGAGATGTAGGTCGCGTATCCGGACGTACATCTTTGGTCGGAGAAGTTGAACGTCTGTCAGGACGAACATCTTTTACAGGAGATGTAGGGCGAGTATCAGGACGTACATCTTTTGTTGGAGACGTAATCCGTCTGTCCGGACGTGAATCAGGACGTACAATAGCCGGATTTTTATCCAAACTGAGATTATGATTCGCATATTTAGGACGACCAGTAGGGCGAGGCTCAGGACGAGGATTGTTATAGGTTCGCTCATAGATGCCATTCGTCCTGTTCCGGTAATAGATTCCTGAAGCTCTCCGATTCAAGCGGTATGGTCCATACCAGTAATCAGCATAATGGAACTGAGGTGCTCTCCAATACCACCAGCCATTCCAGCTATGATGATAATACCAATGGTAATGATAAGTATCCCAATACCACGGATTCCAGGGGCGATACCACCCCGGATAGTAAGACCATCTCCAGGGAGAGTACCATGGCCGGTAGAACGGACTGTACATATACTGAATGATCACCCATGAAGATACAACAGGTGCATAATTCGGAGTATAATCATAATTGTTGTTGTTTGTATTGTAGTAATAATTATTAATCACAGTTTGTTCTCCTTTATAACCTGGATTACGTGTCTGTGCAGGACGTCGTGAATTATCGGTAGATGGTTCAAGCACATAATCCTTTCCATATAAATCCTCATCACCCACCATCTGAATGTCAATATCATTTCCCTTCTTTTCAACAAAGATGACGGCGACATCCTGTGACTCCTGATCATTGATATCAACCTGGAGAACGATTGTATGTAAGTCCCCATCCGCTTTATCGTAAACCTTTATATAGTCAACCTTACCGTCACTATTCAGATCCAGATTGTTTACCCGGCTGGTGTCGGAGTTTAACGCTGCTTCAAAACCCTCAAGTGTTGGAGATTTTTGAAATATATCGAGTACTGCAGCCAGATTCAGATTATCTCCGGGCAATCCTAATCTATCATTGTTAACCTGAGCTTTGCCGGAATGTGTGAATACCAGAAACAACCCGATAATTGATGCAATTGTGTGAATCCGTTTCATATCTTATAAATTTACGTATGGTATGACAACTTTAGTGCCTGTATGGTTTAATATCCCCGTTTAGGGGGATATATCAGTTTCAACTTCACAAAATAATCATTTTTGTTCAGTCATGGCCATAATTTATCCTTCTAACCACCTGCTCAGAAAAATATCATATACCCACCATCGACCCTCTGCTTCAAATATCATTTCCTTGTCTTGCAGTGCATGCAGCGCTGTTTGAATGGAACTAGGAGTACCGAGTCCGTATTTTTTGATGAACTCGGATCCCATTACT
>JBIIHN010000364.1:0-2864 GCA_044235745.1 Bacteroidia bacterium | reverse complement strand
CCAATTACAAGACCTGTGTTTATCAGGACTTGAACAATTAAAAGCCACCTGGTCAATCCGGGTGGCTTTTACTTTTAGATCATCCACGATCATTGATTAAAATATTTCGACTACGGTTTAGTGTTGATAATGGCTGCTTCATCAGATTGCAGGAAGTGCTTTTCATGGTTTTATCTAATTTTAAACACGAAAAGCAATAATCATGGATTTAATCATATCAAACCTGTCAAAAACATATCCCAATGGTGTTAAGGCCTTGCAGGATGTTTCACTTACCATTTCAAAAGGTATGTATGGCCTGCTGGGACCCAATGGCGCCGGCAAGTCGACCTTAATGCGAACCATTGCTACCTTACAAGAAGCGGACAGCGGTACCATTACACTCGGGAACATGAACGTGCTGGAGGATAAATTATCGCTCCGGAAAGTATTGGGCTACCTTCCTCAGGAATTCGGTGTGTACCCTAAAATTTCTGCGACAGATATGTTGAATCATATTGCTTTGCTCAAAGGGATACAGTCAGGCAGAAAAGAGGTTGTTGAAGATTTACTAAAGCGGGTTAATCTCTGGGATGTTAGAAAAAAGGCGCTGGGTGGTTTTTCCGGAGGGATGAAACAGCGCTTCGGTATTGCACAGGCGTTACTCGGTGATCCTAAACTCATCATCGTCGATGAACCGACAGCCGGCCTTGATCCCGGTGAACGTAACCGGTTTTACAATTTGTTGTCCGAAATCGGTGAACAGGTCATTGTCATCCTCTCCACTCACATTGTTGAAGATGTGAAGGAATTATGCAATCAGATGGCTATCATAGATAAAGGACGTGTACTTTTTGCCGGAAAACCGGATGATGCGCTTTCTGCTATTAAAGGCCGTATCTGGAAGAAACAGGTGGAAAAACAGGAGGTAATGGCCTACCAGGAGCAGTATCCGGTCATCTCTACACGAATGGTAGCCGGTAAACCACTGGTTCATGTTTTCAGTAATGGACAACCGGAAGATGGATTTATCTCCATTGAGGGTGATCTGGAAGATGTGTTCTTTACTCATATAAAAGGATTTCAACTCTCAAATGATCTCGCATGAATATGATGTTACACATAGCTAAGTTTGAAATAAGATATTGGCTGAGGCAACCCATGCTGTATATCTTTTTCATGATCATCGGTCTGATGGTGTTTGGTGCTACTTCCAGTGAACAGATTACGATTGGTGAACGGGTGGGAAATGTATATAAGAATGCCCCCTATGTTGTGGAGAATTTTTATGCGTTGATGTCGCTTATCTGTATTCTGATGATTACTGCATTCCATAATAGTGCAGCGGCCAGAGATTTTTCTGAGAAGACTTCCCAGATCATTTTTACAACTCCGATCAGAAAATCAGATTTCATCTTAGGACGATTTCTGGGTGCCTTTGTCATCAGCGTAATTCCATTCCTTGGCGTTTCTGCCGGTAACCTCATTGGTGCTGTTATGCCCTGGCTGGAACCGGAGCGTGTTGGACCGACTATACTGAGCGGCCACATCGATGGAATTACAGTATTTATACTGCCGAACTTATTCTTTGGTGGTGCCGTCCTTTTTTGCATCGCTGCCTTAACCAGAAGTACTATCCTGTCCTTTGTTGGTGCGATCGGATTACTGGTGGGATATATCATTTCTCAAAGTCTGGTTTCGGATATAGAAAATGAAACATTGGGTGCAATGCTGGATCCCTTCGGTTTACGAACGTTTGGCGTAGCAACCAAATACTGGACTGTTGACGATCGAAATACTATGTCGATGGGGTATGAAGGACTTTTGCTGATGAACCGTCTTGTATGGATGCTGATCGGCTTGGTTGTTCTTGGTATTACCTACAGGAGATTTGATTTTTCCGAAAAGTCAAAGAAGTCTTCGAAGAAAAACAAAACCCTCAATCAGGAAGCAACTGTTATTTTGAAGGCATGGGAACCACTCGTAATCAGAAAACCCGAGTACACTTCCGGATTGACCACTAAACAATTATTCAGCCAGATACGGATTGAAACGATTTCGATATTGAAGAATACGGCATTTGTGGTAATTATGATTTTCGGTGCCATAAACCTCATTTCCTCTATGTCATTTGCAACAAACAGCGGATATGGCTTAACATCTTTCCCTGTTACCTATAATATCATCAGTCAGATTGAGGGATCCTTCTTCTTATTTGTTATTGCAGTTATTACTTTTTACTCCGGCACGATTGTATGGAAAGAACGAGATCATAAAGTGAATGATATCTATGATGCTCTACCCTACCCCGACTGGATTCCGTTGGTTTCAAAAACGATTGCCCTTTGGTTCGTTATTGAAGTTCTTATTGTGTTGGGAGGCCTGATCGGAATTTCAACGCAGTTGTTGAATGGGTTTACAGATATCCGTCCGGAAGTGTATCTGATGAATCTGGTGGTGATAAATGGAATTGGTTTCATGAGTTTGATTTGCCTGTCTGTATTTATTCATACGCTGGTGAATAATAAATATCTGGGATACTTTGTATTTATCGCATTCATTATCGTCAATAACTTCATTTGGTCTGTGTTTGATGTGGAATCAAACATGGTACAGTTTGGTGCAAGCTCAGGACTCATTTATTCAGATATGAATGGCTTTGGTCCATTCCTTAAAGGCAAATTGTACTTTGAGTTTTACTGGCTGGTATTTAGTGTTCTTCTGCTGAGCTTCGCGCTGATGTATTGGATAAGAGGACGTGAACAGAACTTTGCAACACGGTCATTGATAGCAGGAAAAAGATGGAGGACCGGCAGACTACCGGTGTTGGTAATGCTTCTGACATTTATTTCAATCGGAGCATGGCTCTTTTATAATACAAAAAT
>JBIIHN010000363.1:0-2866 GCA_044235745.1 Bacteroidia bacterium | reverse complement strand
AGTCCCATTTTTTTCTGATCAGGATTCCGGAATTCCGGTGGTCGGTTTTTTAGAGTCGCGAACACTTGATTTTGAAGTTGTACATATTGCACCTTTAAATGAGGGCTCTCTTCCGACAAAGGCCATATCAAAGTCACTAATCCCCTATTCTATCCGAAAGGCTTATCATATGCCTTGTAAAGAAGAACAGGATGCTGTTACAGCCTATCATTTCTATCGTCTGCTGCAGCGTGCATCCTGTATCCGGTTTTATTATAATACTAACCTTGACGCAAACGGTGGTGGTGAAAAAAGCAGGTACCTTCATCAGATACAACAGGAGATTATAAGTCGTATACCTCCTGAAAAAACAGAATTTTCTATTCAGGAATCGTTAGTAGCACCTCTTGATATCCAGCCGATCCGGATTGATAAAAATGCAGCTGTGATGTCGCGATTAAATGAACGGTTTTGTCCGGATCCTTCTGATAGTCGAAAAAAAGGCTTCAGTGCATCTGCGCTAAACACATATATTTCGTGTTCATTGAGGTTTTACTTTGATCAGATAGCCGGAATACGACCAGATGATACTAGTGAAGCATTAGTGGGTGGACACTTTGGCAATGTACTTCATCGCTGTATGCAACTTATTTATGATCAAAAGAAGCAAATTCAGCCAGGTGATGTACTGGAAGCCGGTAAATATCTTGATGAAATTTTACATCGGGCCGTAAAAGAATCGTATGGAAAACCGGTTGATAGTGGTCATGATTATCTTATGACCGAGGTTTTGAAGCAACTGGTAAATCGTATTCTTCAGTATGATCGAAATCAGGCTCCTTTTGAAATTATAGGACTCGAAGATGAATTGCATATATCACTTCCGATTTCTGACGGGAACTTTATTGGTTTAAAAGGTATAATTGACCGATTAGATATACATGAAGGGAAATTAAGGATATTAGACTATAAAACAGGTCAGGACTCGATACAAAAGAATAATACGATTGAGAAATTATTTAGTGATCCGGCGTATAAACTGAACTTCCAGCTTATGCTTTATTGCCTTTTAGTCAATGAATATTATCCTGATCTTGAACTTCCGATGATCACCGGAATATTCAGAATGCGACAATTTGATGATGGTATTGAATGGCTTGAAGAGGGGAATCCAATACCATTTCATGATCTGGAAGATTTTAAACTTCATCTCTCGAAGCTGATTATTGATATAATGAACCCTGCTATTCCATTTGAACAAACAACCGAAACGGACCGATGTACCTTCTGTGATTATCGGTATTTATGCCGACGTGCTACCGGCTGATCACCAATCCGATTTAGACTCTTTCTCCGTTAATGAATCAATCAAAGATGTAATCATAGAAAGTACCACACTAAATAATAATGCGATCCAAAAACCATCAACCTTAAAACCATCTTTTAGCAGATAGGAAGTAATAAGAATAATGGATGCATTAATAACCAGAAGGAACAATCCCAACGTTACAATGGTTATCGGAAATGTCAGGAAAATAAGGATCGGCTTTACGTAAACATTCATCAATACCAATATCAGCGAAACAAGTATAGCCATTGGGAGATTCTTTACTTCCACCCCGGGCATGAGTGTAGCAATAAGAAAGACCGCCAATGAGGTAGATGCTATTCTGATTAGAAAATTCATGTCAAATCCTGCCACAAATTTAAACTAAACTGCCTCATATTTGTTATAATTTAGCAGCTATCAGGCAAATTATATTCTACTGATTTGCAAAATAATATAAATGAAAGTGATTTGTGCCACCCGTTTATAATTAAAATAAAATAAACGAAAACCCGGAAATAAATCAATTCTGAATTGTCAGTGTAAATCTAAAATCCTCAAAAAATATACAATCATATGTTACTTCGAATCCTTCTCCTTGCTGTCTTTATGCTTCCTGCACAAAGTTTCTATGACTTTAAAATCAATAACATCGACGGTGCACCAATACGTCTTTCAGATTTTAAAGGAAAGAAAATCCTGGTGGTGAACACCGCCTCGGAGTGTGGACATACACCTCAGTACGCTGAACTCGAAAAGTTGTACCAAAAGTATAAGAACAAATTAGTGGTTATAGCCTTTCCGGCAAATAATTTCGGTGGTCAGGAGCCAGGTTCAAATAAGCAAATCAAACAATTCTGCTCAAAGAACTATGGGGTTTCGTTCCTGGTTGCAGAGAAGGTATCCGTTAAGGGAGGTGATATACATCCACTCTTTCAATGGTTGACCAGTCAGCCCACCCCGGATTTTAAAGGAGATATTAATTGGAATTTTGAAAAGTTCTTGCTGGATGAGAACGGTAAATTAGTTCACCGTTTCAGATCAAAAGTAAAACCGCTTGATCCGGCAATTACCGCTGCTATTTAGCAGAATTATTTACTAGTAACCTTACCCCTTTCCCGTGCAGGGAAACTATCTCGACTGCAGGATCGTTCTTGAGGTATTTGCGTAATCGCGTTACAAACACGTCCATGCTTCGGCCATTGAAGTAATTATCATCTCCCCAAATAATTTTAAGGGCTTTCTGTCGGGGAAGTACATCATTTTCGTGAAGACACAATAAACGCAGCAATTCAGCTTCTTTCGGAGATAGTTGAACGGTTTCGTCTTTCAGTTTTACTTTCCGGAGCTTATAATCAAATAAATACTTTCCAATAGGAAATTCATTTTTCTCCTCTAAATCCATCAGCCCCATAGAACGTTTTAAAACTGTCCGGATTTTATGAAGCAACACATCAGTATCAAAAGGCTTCGTTAGATAATCATCGCCTCCGGACTTGTAACCGAGAAGCATATCTTCCTTCATTCCTTTTGCTGTAAGGAAAAAAACGGGTGTTTTCT
>JBIIHN010000362.1:0-2892 GCA_044235745.1 Bacteroidia bacterium | reverse complement strand
TCTTCTGCAGTTTTTCAATTTCGTCAAAAGGTCCGGCCACCACTGATAATTGCGGGCCATTCACTGCAGCAACCGATACTTTGTCATTCAGCAGCGGGAGGATTTCCTGCTCCGGAAGCCGAACCGAAAGCATGGCACCGCCCGGACAATCCTGCATGAGTTTACTTCGTCTCGCCACTACCGTTAGTGCATCTTCGAGCGAGAATATGCCGGATATCGTCGCCGCAACGAATTCACCGATACTATGACCAATCAGGGCAGACGGTTTTATTCCCCAGCTCATCCAAAGCTGAGCAAGACTGTAGCCAATGGTAAAAAGAGCCGGTTGGGTATAATATGTTTGTTTCAGTAGTTGTTCTGCATCGGCATTACCTTCAGCAGCAAACATTACCTCACGCAAGTCACGTCCCAGCAGTGGTTGAAGGAATTCCGCGCAGCGATCTACAGCTTCTTTAAAAACAATCTCATCCCGGTAGAGTACTGAACCCATCCCAATATACTGTGATCCCTGTCCCGGGAACATAAACACCACACCATCTGCCGCCTGCTTCATCGCTGCCATAGCGCTGCGTTTATTATCTCCAGTTTCCAGCACCTTAATAAGATCGCCGGAATCTTCCGCTACACCAAACCAACGATGCTGAAAGTCGTATCGACCGGTTTGCAGGGTATAACCTGCATCTGCAAGATTTGTTTGAGGATGCTTTTTAAGAAAACCGGCCAGGTCGGTGATCCGGTTATTGAGCGCCGTTGCTGTTTTTGCTGATAATTGAATGAGATGTTTACTGCGTTGTGGAGTGGATCGATGTACCTCCGGTGCTTCTTCCAGGATAACATGCGCATTTGTACCTCCCACTCCAAAGGAGCTTACGGCACCTCTGCGCGGCAAACGATCTGTTTCCCAGGCGCGTAATTTATCATTCACATAAAACGGTGTGGATTCAAAGCTGATCTGCGGATTGGGAGAATTATAATGCAGGTTCGGAGGAAGTGTTTTGTGATATAGCGCCAATGCGGTTTTAATAAATCCTGCCACACCGGCCGCTGCAGTAAGGTGACCAAAATTTGTTTTCACCGAACCCAATGCACAGAACTGGCGGTCGGAAGTCTGTTCACTAAAGGCTCTCGTCAGCCCTTCCACTTCAATCGGATCACCCAATGGAGTAGCGGTACCATGTGTTTCAACATAGGTAATGGAAGAAGCCTCTACACCGGCCATCGCCTGCGCCATACTGATCACTGAAGCCTGACCGGAAACACTGGGAGCAGTAAAGCTTCCCTTCTCACTTCCATCGTTATTCAATGCACCACCGCGAACCAACGCATAAATGGTATCACCATCAGCAAGTGCATCTTCATATCTTTTCAATACTACCACACCGGCTCCATCACTAAAGATAGTACCACGTGCCTGCGCATCAAAAGTACGTGTATGTCCATCGTTGGAATACATCGCGCCTTCTTCATACCGTTGTCCGCTGTTAATAGGCGAAGTGACAGAAGCACCTCCGGCCAATACCATATCGCACTCACGTTTACGCAGCGCATCACAAGCCTGAACAATGGCGGTAAGAGAGGTGGAGCAGGCGGTATGAACGCTCACCGCAAGACCTTTTAGATTCAGCTCGTAGGCAACACGCGTGGCAATATAATCTTTTTCGTTCTGCGTCATCGCCAGAAATGACCCGACGCGTTCTACAGCTTCTTTATTAGGAAGAACATTGTGAAGATAATAGGTATTGTTACCTACACCGGCGAAAACACCAATGAGCCCATTGTATTTATTGGGACTATAGCCTGCATGCTCCAGAGCATTCCATGAAAGTTCAAGAAAATTCCGTTGCTGCGGATCTGTCACTCTCGCTACATTCGGATTCATTTGAAAAAAGGCCGCATCAAACCCTTTGGCATCCTTCATGATACCGCGTGCGGGAACATAATTCGGATCGTTTACGAGTTCAGCGGAAAGCGAAGGATCCAGCGACTGAGGAGTGAACCGGGTTACACTCTCCACACCATTCACCAGATTATTCCAGAACTCCTCCACCGATTCAGCACCCGGGAAACGCAGGGCCATACCAATGACAGCTACCGCATCCTTTAAGGGATCACCACCGGATTGTTTACCGGCAGCCACACGCTGGCGCATCTGCTCATGAAGCGATGGACCGTCCTTTTCACCTCCGATAGCCTTTGCCAGGGAGGAGATGGTAGGAAACTGATAAATCCGGATGACAGAAATATCTGTTCCCATTTCCAGTTTCATCATGGCTGCACTTTGTAATGCCAGCAATGAATTACCACCCAGATCAAAGAAATTATCGAGTGTGCCAATGGGATCGATATTCAGCAGGGATGACCAAAGTTTCGCTATACTTTTCTCCAGTTCATTAGAAGGTGCTTTAAACGGGACGCCGAGTTCCGGACGTTTTGTATCTGGCGCCGGTAAGGCACGGCGATCAATTTTTCCGCTTGGAGTACGCGGCAATTCCTGAAGTTGCACAAATGCCGAGGGCATCATATAATCCGGCAGGCGGCTGTGAAGAAAATTTCGGATATCCTTCACGTTTAGTTTCTTTCCCTCCTGCATGACCATATAAACCACCAGCTTTTTCTCTCCCGGTTTATCCTCTCTCACTGTCGCAGCAGCCTGTACAACCTGATGAAAGCGTCCGGCCACGGCTTCTATCTCACCGAGTTCTATCCGATAGCCCCGCACTTTCACTTGTCCATCGATACGTCCGAGGTATTGAATATTGCCATCGCGTAACCGTTTTGCCAGGTCACCGGTTTTATACATTCGCTCACCGGGTTGAAAGGGGTTTGGAAGAAACCTTTCGGTGGTAAGATCATCACGTTGCAGATAACCATCCGCCAGACAAATACCCGCCG
>JBIIHN010000361.1:0-2894 GCA_044235745.1 Bacteroidia bacterium | reverse complement strand
GTGGCATGGAATGTGCCTTCATTACCGGTAAAACCCTGTACGATAACCCGGGAGTTTTTATTGACTAATACGCTCATATTTTTTATTAAACAAGAAGTGCAAACTTAATCATTCGTCCGTTACCTGTATGCTAATTCCATACTTTTCGATAGGTTTTTAATTAACAAAATATGCAGAACGATGATATTTTAGATTGTTGATTATCAGAATAATAGTCGAAGCCGAAATCAGACAGGCTGATAATTCTATCCAAAGCCTTATGCTCATTTTACGAATCATGTACTAAGCGTGGTGCCTTATTCATATAACACCGTAAAATTTTTCATTTTAATTAACCGTAAATTTGCAATTGTATCCGCGCATACTATTATTATATGAACACTCCCGCACCATACTCCCCGAAGAACAAAATAAGAATCGTAACCGCCGCCAGCCTTTTTGATGGTCACGATGCCTCTATAAATATTATGCGCCGCATCATCCAAAGTAGCGGAGCTGAAGTTATTCATCTTGGTCACGACAGAAGTGTGCAAGAGGTGGTGAACTGTGCCATTCAGGAAGATGCCAATGCCATTGCGATGACCTCCTACCAGGGTGGTCATATGGAGTATTTTAAATACATGTTCGATCTTTTAAAAGAACGAGGCTGTGGCCATATAAAAATCTTTGGTGGTGGCGGTGGCACTATTCTGCCGGAAGAAATTGCTGAGTTGCATCAATATGGTATTGCCAGAGTTTACCATCCGGATGATGGTCGTGCTATGGGACTTCAGGGGATGATTAACGATATGCTGCAGAAGTGTGATTTCCCCACCGGTTTTAATCTAAACGGTGAAGCAAAAAAAATCGGTGTGAAGAATCATTACGCCATTGCCAGGTTAATTTCCGCAGCCGAAAACAACCCTGCCGAGTTTGAACAATATCATACAGAAATCAAATCGGTGGCCGATAAATCTACTGCTCCTGTATTGGGAATAACAGGTACCGGTGGAGCCGGAAAATCATCCCTTGTGGATGAATTGGTGCGTCGTTTTCTTCTTGATTTCGATAATAAAAGCATTGCGATTATTTCCGTCGATCCTTCCAAACGTAAAACAGGAGGTGCTCTCTTAGGGGATCGTATCCGTATGAATTCCATCAACAGCGATCGGGTGTATATGAGATCGCTGGCGACACGTCAGAGTAACCTTGCTCTCTCTAAATATGTGAAGGAAGCATTGGAGCTAGTGAAGGCTGCCGGTTTCGATCTCATTATTTTGGAAACTTCCGGAATTGGTCAAAGCGATACCGAAATTACAGAGCATAGCAATATGTCATTGTATGTGATGACTCCGGAATATGGTGCAGCTACTCAATTGGAGAAAATTGACATGCTGGATTTTGCTGATGTAATTGCTTTAAATAAGTTCGATAAACGCGGTGCGCTGGATGCTTTGAGAGATGTGAGGAAACAATTTAAACGGAATCACCAGTTATGGGATGCAGACGATGATTCTCTCCCGGTTTTTGGTACCATTGCCTCACAGTTTAATGATCCGGGTATGAATAGGCTTTACCGGACGATCATGGATAAGCTTTCTGAAAAAACCGGTGCACCTTTGAAATCCGATTTTCATGTGAGTGATGAGATGAGTGAGAAAATTTACATCATCCCCCCTCATCGTACACGATATCTGAGTGAAATTTCTGAGAATAACAGATCCTATAATCATTGGTCAAAAGATCAATCGGCCATTGCGCAAAAATTATTTGGAATTCATAAAGCGCTGGAAGCACTGGACGAGGTGAAAGTGAATGAAAAAGAGACCGCTATCTCTGTCCTCAAATCTGCTTATGCGGAATGGGAACTGAAACTGGATGGTCAGAATAAAAAACTCCTGCAGCAGTTTCCGGATAAAGTAAAGGCGTATAAGAGTGACTTTTATATTTTCAAGGTCAGAGATAAAGAAATTAAAATTAAAACCTGGTACGAATCGCTTTCACATTCACGAATTCCTAAAGTATCCGTTCCGGATTATGAAGCATGGGGTGAACAGTTGAAGTGGATGTTGCAGGAAAACTTCCCCGGTGAATTTCCCTTTACTTCCGGTGTGTTTCCGTTCAAACGTGAAGGAGAAGACCCTACGAGGATGTTTGCCGGCGAAGGTGGTCCTGAACGAACTAACCGTCGTTTTCATTATGTTAGTTTGGGCATGCCGGCTCATCGATTGAGTACAGCCTTTGACTCTGTAACCCTGTATGGTCACGATCCTGCCTATCGACCGGATATTTACGGCAAAATCGGTAACTCCGGTGTTAGCATCTGCTGCCTCGATGATGCAAAAAAACTTTATAGCGGCTTTAATCTGGCTGACCCAAAAACTTCTGTAAGCATGACGATTAATGGTCCTGCGGCGATGCTGACAGGGTTCTTTATGAATGCAGCCATTGATCAGCAATGTGAATTGTATATCCGCAATCAGGGGCTTGAAAAGGAGGTCAACAAGAAGATTGATGCGATCTTCAAAAGCAAAGGAGTTGAAAGGCCCCGCTATAACGGCGACCTGCCACAAGGCAATGATGGACTCGGCTTGATGCTGTTGGGCGTTACAGGTGATCAGGTGCTTCCGGAGGACATTTACCTGAAAATAAAAGCCGAAACGTTATCACAGGTGAGAGGTACAGTACAGGCTGATATTCTTAAAGAAGATCAAGCCCAGAACACCTGTATTTTCAGTACTGAATTCGCACTTCGTCTGATGGGCGATATGCAGGACTACTTCATCAGGAACAAAATCCGAAACTTCTATTCAGTATCCATCTCAGGTTATCATATCGCTGAAGCAGGTGCCAATCCTATTACACAAGTGGCGTTTACACTTGCAAATGGTTTTACCTATGTAGAATATTATGCA
>JBIIHN010000360.1:0-2895 GCA_044235745.1 Bacteroidia bacterium | reverse complement strand
GCGCAACTTATTACAAGGCCCATTCCCGTTAATCACATTGTAGAACTCCTCCCAGTTTATTTCACCATGGTCATAGTGACGGGTCTGCGGATTCCATTTCAGATCAGGATCCGGAATGGTGAGGCCAATAGCTTCAGCCTGCGGTACGGTCCTATCGATAAAACGCTGTCGCAGGTCATCATTAGACTGTAACTTTACTTTCCAACGCATCAAATCACCAGAATTCGGTGATTCCTTGTCTGAGGGGCCAAACATCATTAAAGCTGGCCACCAGAACCGGTTCATCGCATCCTGAGCCATCTCTTGCTGTTCCCGCGTCCCACGCATCAAATGAGCCATAATCTGATAGCCTTGCTTACTATGAAAATTCTCCTCCTTACAAATCCGGATCATAGCCCGCGCATAGGGACCGTAAGAGCACTTAGCAAGGACCGTTTGATTCACGATGGCCGCACCATCCACCAACCAACCGATGGCACCCATATCCGCCCAATTAAGGGTCGGATAATTAAAAATGCTTGAGTATTTAGCCTGACCGTTGAGCAATTGGTCAATCATTTCAGAACGATTCGTGCCCAATGTTTCAGCACCCGAGTAGATATACAAACCATGCCCGGCTTCATCCTGAATTTTGGCCAATAAAACAGCTTTACGCATCAGACTTGGGGCACGGGTTAGCCAGTTTCCCTCCGGAAGCATCCCAACAACCTCAGAATGAGCATGTTGAGACATCATTCTAAGTAATTGTTTGCGATAACGCTCCGGCATCCAATCTTTCGGTTCGATCACCTGACCTGCATCGATTTTGGCTTGAAATTCAGCCTCACGACGTGCAAGGTCTTCTGAAGCAATGTTCTGACTCATTTTATATTATTTGAGGGTATAAAATTAGGACAATCAGGTCTGTGACGCAAATGAACTTTATCAGTGTCTTTCAAACCCGGGATCATTCGTGAGGATTTTTGTTTAACACATGGGTATAACAGGTTGTGAAGTATAAAAGTTATCCTATCAAAATAGTTACACCTGAAACCAAAATAAAAATACTACGTAAGAGAACAAGATAAATTCTAAAGAACATCGAAAAAAAAACGGGTTTATCTATCTTTGTGGATATGAGGAAATTGTCAATTCTAACAATATTGGTTTTGTTTGCATTATCCGGTTGCCGGCATCTGGAAGAAGTGGTTTACTTTCAGCCAAAAGATTCGAGCAATGCTGAAAGGAAGGTCGTGTATCCTAATTTTCAGGACAAAACCAAGGCCAATCCGCCCGCTTTTGAGTACAATATCAAATCGAATGATATATTATCGGTTTATGTAAGCTCACTTAGTCCGGAAGCCAGTAGTTTCTTCAATGCCATTGCTCCGCTGGAAAGAGATGAAAAAACGACGAATACCGCGAATGCAACCAGAACCGACATTGGCTATCTCGTTGACGCCGGCGGATTCATCGAGCTTCCGCTTGTAGGAAAAGTAAAGGTGGCAGGTCTTTCCACAAGTGTAGCACGCGACACTTTAACCCGGCGCTTAGAACGATTTCTGCAATACCCATCGGTTAGAATCTACATTGAAAACTTCCGTGTGACCATATTGGGAGAAGTAAATCGCCCGGGTGTTTATTCAGTAACAAATGAAAAGATAACCATACCTGAAGCACTCGGTCTGGCAGGGGATTTAAGTATTTATGCAAACCGGAAAAACATATCACTGATCCGTGAAGAAATCGGCCAGAAAAGGTACTTTACTATTGATCTCACAAAACGAGATTTATTCAACTCAGAGTATTACTATCTGCATTCCGGAGATATACTTTATGTATCACCTGTCACCGGTCGTGTTGCCCAAAGTGACATTACTTACAGGTTACTTCCAATCATCGTGTCAAGCCTCACTCTGCTCGCAGTTATAGCCACGCGACTCATCAATTAAACGAGTTAATTTCTCTCATGAGCGAACAAAGAAATACACCCCAGCAACAGTATCCGGACCAACAAGCTGCCATCGGAGCCGGCGAGGCAAATAACCAAACGAACCTTAAGTTCCTTTTTAACAAGTTTTTTGTCCGTCACTGGTATCTTTATGTTTATACGCTCACGCTTGGGTTCATCACCGCATACTTTTACAATTGGTATTCGACGCCCATTTACTTTACCAGCTGCACTGTTTTAATTAAAGACGACAAACAACGCTACAACAGCAATGACCTTCTTTCACAGTTAAATGAATTCAATACCGAGGGTGGAATCGAAAACGAAATCGGAATCATCCGGTCCCGACAGTTAATTCTGAAAACCCTGCAATCACTTAGCTATGACAAGGGCTATTATCTTAAAGGGGAAATAAAAACATCGGAGATGTACACAGAATCTCCCATCCGTTTAAATGAAGACACCTTATACCCCATCGCATACAGTACTGCAATCAATCTAGAGATAATCGACAATAGAAAATACAAGATCAGTTACAACCATCCAAGTGGTTATCAGATTGGATACCACTTGTTCGGCAAGCGTGTGCATTCTAAAATCGGAATTTTTAAAATTGAAAAAACCGATAAATTTAAAGACGAAAATTATCTGAAAAAAAACTTTAACAAGCGTAATCTGATCATCCGCTTTTTCTCCCTGGAAAACATGACGGATAATTATCAGACAGCTTTAAAAGTTGATCGTGTTGCCAAAGCATCTACTATGCTTCAGGCTTCTATTCAAGGTCCGGTTCCAAAGAAAAACGAAGATTTCCTGCGTCAACATTTTGAGTTTTACATTGCAAAGGGAATGGAAGTAAAGAATGAATATGCTGTCAACACGCTAAGATTCATTGATGAACAGGTTGATCTGCTTACTCAGGATATTGATGTTAGCGAAGCAAACGTTGAACAATTCAGGGTTCG
>JBIIHN010000359.1:0-2896 GCA_044235745.1 Bacteroidia bacterium | reverse complement strand
ATTTACACGAATAGTTGCATCTATTTCTTCTCCTTCTCAAACAACTCTTCTTTCGATACAACCTGCACTTCCATATCACTTTTCAAGGTACGTGAAACAGCGGCATAAGGACCTGATACAACCGTTTCGCCTTCCTTCAGTCCATCTAAAATCTGAATATACTGACTATCCTGAATGCCGGTTTCCACCTTGCGCATTTCCACTTTGCCATTGTTCAGTACAAACACTACTTCATGCTGTGTGCTAGCCGCTTTTGATTTCTCTTCACTGTCGGCTGTCGTAGATTTTTCTTCTTCTTTCTTTTCCTTGCGTTTTTTTCCTTTTAAGTTACCGGTATCAGCCGTATCTCTGGTGGTTACCGCCTGAATAGGAACCGTTAGTACATTTCCTTCTTTACGTGTACGAATATCTACAGTAGCCGACATGCCCGGACGAAATGGACTATAGTTCGCAGCCTTACCTTCCAGCAGGTCCGTATATGATGCACGGTCAATCCGCACCTTTACGGTATAATTGGTCACCTGATCGGTAGAAAGCGCACTGGCCGCATTTGATGAATTCGCTACTTCCGTTACTACGCCTGAAAACTTACGACCCAACCAGGCATCTACTTCTATATCGGCGGTATCATTTACGCTCACACGCACAATATCCGTTTCACTCACATCCACACTAACCTCCATTTCGTTCAGGTTGGCAAGACGCATAATTTCCGTACCTTCCATCATATTAGTACCGACAACACGTTCGCCCTTCTCTTTACTGAGTTTTGAAACGGTTCCGTCTACCGGAGCATAAATGCTGGTACGATTGAGATTCTCCCGTGCTTCCTTTAATGCAGCCACAGCACTGCTCACATTGAAATTAGCTGCAGAAACACTCTGACGGCTGGCTTCGACTTCTGCTTTCGCAACTTCATACGTTGACTTCACGTTATCAAATTCAGCAGGTGAAATCACTTTATCATCAAACAGCTTCTTATTTCGGTTATAGTTCAACTCCGACTGCTCAAACTGCGCCTGTACCTGAACGAGGCGTGAACGGGAGTTCGCCAGGTTTGCTTTGGAAGTATTCACAGAGGCTTCGAGACGTTCGAAGGTAGATTCATACACCTCGGGATTGATACGGCACAACAATGTTCCCTTCTTCACCACATCACCTTCCTTCACATACAACTCCGTTATCTCTCCGCTTACATCGGCGCTGATTTTGAGTTCCACTTCCGGCTGCACCTTACCGTTTGCCGACACAATCTCCACCACATCCCGGCGGGTAACTTTTTCCGTGGTCACCTTCGTTTTATTACCGGTGCCGATCACACCGGTTGCCTTCAGCACTGCCAGTATAATGATGAGACCCACAGCGGACAATCCAACCCAGATCCACGGAGATTTTTTCTTTGCCATACGTTAGTGAATATCGATACGAAATTAGAATGTAAGCGGATTACCTGCGTAGAAATCGAGCACTTTCAGGCGGAAGATATAATCATACTTGGCCTGCAGTAATTCCACGCGGGTACGTGTAAGGTTATTGGTAGCTGTGAGAAACTCGAGTGAATTGGTGAGTCCGGCATTATAACGTTTCTCCGCATACGAATAGGCCTCCTCAAACGACTGTTGCGAACGCTGTGTCGCCTCATACCTTTTTTTCGCGGCCACGGCATCCGCATGCGCCTGCTGAATACTCTGAAACACCTGATTGCGGGTCAGCTGTGCGGTATATTTTGCGTTTTCAAGGTTTAATCGGGCCCTGGCCACATTGGTACGTGTACTAAAACCATTGAAGATCGGGATGGTGAGACTAAGCCCGAAAGCTCTGTTAAAATTCTGATCAAACTGATCACCGTAGCTGATGTCTTCCAGTACTGCACTGAACGAGGGTGTCAACACGGTATCACCACCGGAAGTAATATCACCATTGGGGGCGAATCCATTAAAATCCGCTGTACGGAAACGTTTGGCGCTGGAGGAATAAAAGGAACTGAGTGAACCGAAAGCGGAGAGGCGCGGGAGATAAGATCCTTTTGCGATGTTAACACCTTTCTCCGCACTTTGAATCCGTGTATCCGCCGCTTTCACTTCAGGCAGAAACTTCAATGCAAGATCATATATCTGCGCCGGTGTCATTCCGGTAATGGCTGATGTTGGCACCTGCACACCGGGATCCACCACATCAAAACCGTCCGGCGATTGAAGCTGCAGCAGTTGCGTGATGGTAAGTTTAGCAATCACCAGCTGATTCTCTGCAGTAATTCTGCTCAATTCTTCACTGGACAGCTGCGCCTCCGCATCGAGCAGGTTGCCCTGAACCATGGTACCGGCTCCCACCATCTTGCTCACGCGATCGCGGCTTTCAGTAGCCTGTTTCACGCGGGCATCAGCAACATTTAACTGCTCCTTCGCATACAGCACCTGCAGATACGCGGATACAACATTCAGAGAGAGATCATTTTTAATTTTCTGCACATCTGAAAGCGACGCGTAATAATTCAGACGGCTTTGCTTCAGCGTATTTGTTAACTGAAAACCGCTGAACAGCGTCACACTTGTATTCAGGGAGATGTTATCGGACTCCACCTGTTGTGTAGTAAATGTATTAGTATTAGGATCAATCGTACGACCGAAGTTCCAGTTTCTGCCACTGCTTGCATTCAGGGTAGGTAGAAGGGCAAACTGATCCTGAGTTGCGTTCAATCTGGAAATCTCCGATGATATTTCATTCTGCTTAACAGAGATATTGTTCTTCACCGCATGGTCCACGCATTCCTGCAGGGTCCAGGCTTTCTGAGCGAACAAGGAAGAAGAAGACAACACCAGCAGGAGGAATACGGCCAGGCGGGAGGTTGGTTTATTTGACATAGTTAAAACAGGAATCTCCCAAAAGTAGCAAAGGC
>JBIIHN010000358.1:0-2898 GCA_044235745.1 Bacteroidia bacterium | reverse complement strand
GAGGGCTAAAAAATCACGATATGAACAGGAGAGCCGGCTACATAAAGCCGGCTTTGCTGTCTGATAACTAATCTGATTGAAACTGCGCCCATTGAAGCACTTGTTAATAAAACACATCTTCAACACCTTCTCCATCCACTAAATTTGAGGCATGAGTACCGAGAAACCTACGCGACGAAAGACGGCGCCACAGCCCTTCCTCACACCTGAAAATATGCCGGGTAAACTGCCGCCACAGGCTGTTGACCTGGAAGAAGCAGTATTGGGAGCGCTGATGCTGGATAAAAACGCTGTGGCGGAAGTAATCGATATCCTTCGACCGGAAGCATTTTACAAAGAAGCTCACAGCAAGATTTTTTCAGCGATTCAACAGCTCTTCCATACAACGCAGCCGGTAGATATTCTCACGGTGACTCAGCAGTTACGCAAAAACGGAGACCTCGATCTCGCCGGTGGACCTTTTTACATCACTCAGCTAACCAATCGTGTTGCTTCAGCGGCCAATATTGAGTTTCACGCCCGCATCGTTCTTCAAAAGTTCATCCAGCGCGAGTTGATCCGTATTTCTTCAGAAACTATTCGCGATGCGTTTGAAGACACATCAGATGTGTTGGAATTGCTGGATAAAGCTGAGCGTAATCTTTTTGGAATTGCAGAAAGTAATATCCGGCGAAAGTACGAGACAATGTCGGGCCTTGTAGCCAAGGCATTGAAAGAGGTGGAAACGGCCGCGTCCCAGAAAAGTGGTGTAACCGGTGTGCCAAGCGGTTTCACAGAACTGGATCGCGTAACCGCCGGCTGGCAGCGCAGCGACCTGATCATTATCGCGGCTCGTCCGGGTATGGGTAAAACAGCCTTCGTACTCAGCCTCGCCCGTAATGCCGCGGTGCAATTCAATAAGCCCATCGCGTTTTTCTCATTAGAGATGTCATCTATTCAATTGGTGAATCGTCTGGTGTCGAGTGAAACGGAAATTGATACTGAGAAACTGAAAAAAGGCCGACTGGAAGCGCATGAATGGCAGCAGCTCAATATGCGTGTTACCCCGTTGACCAACGCACCGATTTACATTGACGATACGCCTGCGCTTTCTGTATTTGAATTACGAGCAAAGTGCCGTCGATTGGCAGCAGAAAAGAAAATAGAACTCATCATCATCGATTATTTGCAGCTGATGGTAGGTGGTCAGGATAATAAAAACGGAAACCGCGAACAGGAAATCTCGCATATCTCACGTTCGTTAAAAGGTATCGCCAAAGAACTGAATATTCCGATCATCGCTCTTTCGCAGTTGAGTCGTAATGTTGAACGCAGTCAAACGAAGAAACCACAATTGAGCGATCTGCGTGAATCCGGAGCAATTGAGCAGGACGCTGATATGGTAATGTTCATATATCGTCCGGAATACTATGGTCTCACCGAGACAGAAGACAATCTTCCCGCTACGAATCTTGCTGAGATCATTGTCGCCAAAAACAGGAACGGCGCGCTGAAATCCGTTAATCTTAAGTTCCTCGGCCATCTGACCAAGTTTGCCGATATGGAAACCTACGATTTCATGGATGAATCCGGTGGTGGGGAAAATGAACGTTCTCCTTCCAACTTTTTCCCCAATCCGAATGTAGATGGCGGACGGATCACGCGTAATTCCCGCATGAATGATATGGAAGATAAGGATCCTCCTTTCTGATCGGATGTTAGGATGGTGGCCTGTTTTAACAATGAAACAACAGCAACAAATCTTACTTTTCTGCGTTTAAGCTTGTATTGAATAACATGAAAAAACAACTCCTCTTTTTATTTCTGATGTTCATGCTGGTGCGTCAGGCCGGTGCAGCTTATATTTTGATTCCAATGGATGAAACACAGAAGAATCATCTGAAAGCATACGGTGTCGCGTATTGGATATTAACCAATCAACTGGAAGTAGATTGGCTGCTGAATTACCGGGGAGGAAGTTTTATGTTTAAGCAATTACCGGCTATTGAGAAAGAGTTGAAGATTCGCGGAGTAAGTTACAGTGTGATTGCCGATGGACAAGCGGCCTCCATCGTGGATGAAATTTCACGTCCGGAAGTAAATATGGATCTGGTGAAACTGGAGAAAGCACCGAAGATGGCCGTTTACTCTCCAAAGGATAAGTTGCCCTGGGACGACGCCGTAACATTGGTGTTAACATATGCTGAAATACCGTATGATGTCATCTACGATGAAGAAGTGATAACCGGTAAGCTGCCCTTGTACGACTGGCTCCACATGCACCACGAAGATTTTACAGGTCAATATGGTAAGTTTTATGCCATGTATCATACGGCAGCATGGTATCAGGAACAGGTCCGTACGGATGAAACGATGGCGCGTAAACTTGGATTTTCAAAAGTATCGGATATGAAAGGGGCTGTTGCGCGACGGATTAAAGAATTTACTGCGGGAGGAGGATTTCTTTTTTCGATGTGCTCAGGAACCGATAGTTATGACATCTCACTTGCATGCGAAGGAGTAGATATCTGTGAAAAGATGTATGATGGTGATGGTACAACGCCCAATTATAACGCTAAACTGGATTTCGCAAAGACCTTTGCATTTCGTGATTTCAAACTCAGCACCAATCCGCTCGAATATGAATTCTCGGATATCGACATGACCACACAACGTCGCATTCCACGGAATGAAGATGTGTTTGTACTGTTCGAGTTCAGTGCCAAATGGGATCCTGTGCCCTCCATGCTTTGTCAGAATCATGAACAGGTCATTAAAGGATTTATGGGTCAAACCACCGCGTTTAAAAAGAGCGTGATTAAACCGGATGTATTGCTGATGGGCGAGAACAAAGCAGCCGGCGAAGCCCGTTATATTCATGGTGAATTCGGTAAGGGCACATGGACATTTTACGGAGGC
>JBIIHN010000439.1:0-2899 GCA_044235745.1 Bacteroidia bacterium | reverse complement strand
CCATCGCGGCGATGCTGGCTATTTTCGCTGTCGTTATTCTGTTTTGGGCCGTCTTCAAGCAAAACGGATCTGCGCTCAACACCTGGGCCGACCGTTACACCGATCGTTCCATGAGTGGCACGACAGCGGAAGTATTCGGAGCGTTGAAGCAAACCAAACAGCTGACGTATGAAAAAGACACTGTTCCTGTTTACGACGCGTATTTCCGTCTCCAGAAAGAAAACGGAGTAGTGAAGGAGGAAGTTAATTATCCTGTCTACTTCCGCAATGAACATCCCGAAAAATTACCGCAGGAAGGCACCAGCATCAGTGTCTGGGCGACCAACCTCAGTCAGTCGATCAATCCGGGTTGGGTTATTCTGCTGACGCCGTTAGTGGTGGCTTTTTTTACCTGGCTGCGTGGAAAGAAGAAGGAGCCATCTACTCCGGCCAAAATCGCGTATGGTTTATTTATCTCTGCACTCTCCGCATTGGTAATGGTAGCCGCGGCAAAGGCGGGCGCAAATGGTACCGAAAAGGTAAGTGTTTGGTGGCTGATTGGCTGTTACGGGGTGATTACCATTGGCGAGCTGTTTTTAAGTCCGATGGGATTAAGTCTGGTATCGAAGTTGAGTCCGCCGCGGATTACGGCCCTCATGATGGGAGGCTGGTTCCTCAGCACGTCCATCGGCAATAAGCTCAGCGGTGTTTTAGCCAGTATGTGGGACAAATACGAAGACAAAACCGACTTCTTCCTCTTCAACTGTTTCCTGCTGCTGGTCGCCACGGCGATTGCCTTCTCGATGTTGCGCTGGCTGAACCGGATTTTCAAGGCCAATACCTGATTCATACCTGTTACTTCCTCCCCCCGTAGGATCGTTGCATACAACGAATCTACGGCGGGATAAATATTTCCCGGTGGCCCTTCTTTTTCCGAAATATCCCCTACCTTTATTTTAAAATTTTGGTATATAAAAAACCTTTACCTCACCCTCGCCGGCATCTTCATTTTTATCCTCACCGGCACCGCCCAGGAAATCGAATGGCAGAGGACGATTGGGGGAGGCGATCAGGATCATCTTAATTCGATTCGGCAAACCAGCGACGGGGGCTATATTTTGGGTGGCTATTCTGGATCAAATATTTCCGGAGATAAGACGGAAAACAGCATTGGTAGTTGGGATTACTGGATTATAAAAACCGATTCGCTGGGTGTTATCCAATGGCAGAATACGATTGGGGGAAGTGGTAGTGATCAGATTTATTCTATTCAGCAAACTACTGACGGAGGCTATATTTTGGGTGGGTATTCCAGTTCGAATATTTCCGGAGATAAAACAGAAAACAGCATTGGTAGTTCGGATTACTGGATTGTAAAAACCGATTCGCTGGGTGTTATCCAATGGCAGAATACGATTGGGGGAAGTGGTAGTGATCAGATTTATTCTATTCAGCAAACTACTGACGGAGGTTATATTTTGGGCGGGTATTCCAGTTCGAATGTTTCCGGAGATAAAACCGAAAACCGCATTGGT
Organism: Bacteroidia bacterium; assembly: GCA_044235745.1. GTDB lineage: Bacteria > Bacteroidota > Bacteroidia > AKYH767-A > OLB10 > JAJTFW01. The sequence goes on along the minus strand of JBIIHN010000439.1, from coordinate 1,385 downwards.
AGCAGTGATTACTGGATCGTAAAAACCGATTCACTGGGTGTTATCCAATGGCAGAATACTATCGGGGGAAGCGCTCAGGATCATCTCAATTCGATCCGGCAAACCAGCGACGGGGGCTATATTTTGGGCGGGTCTTCTGATTCATTTATATCAGGGGATAAAACGGAAAACAGCATTGGTGGTTGGGATTACTGGATTGTAAAAACCGATTCACTGGGTGTTGTACAATGGCAGAATACAATCGGAGGAAGCAGCGATGATCAGCTTTATTCGATTCAACAAACCGGCGACGGGGGCTATATTCTGGGTGGAACATCCTCATCTGGTGTTTCCGGGGATAAAACGGGAAACAGCAATGGTTTTATGGATTACTGGATCGTCAAAACCGATTCGTTGGGCAATATCCAATGGCAGAAAACCATAGGTGGAAGCGATTACGATGAACTTTATGCTATCCAACAAACCGGCGACGGGGGCTTTATTTTGGGTGGGCATGCAAATTCATCTATTTCCGGGGATAAAACGGAAAACTGTATTGGAGTTATTGGTAACAACGATTACTGGATCGTAAAAACAGATTCGCTGGGAAATATACAATGGCAGAATACGATCGGAGGAAGTAAATTTGATCAACTTTTTTCTATTCAACAATCCGGCAACGGGGACTTCATTTTGGGTGGATGGTCTGATTCAAATGTTTCCGGTGATAAAACGGAAAACAGCAATGGATTCTACGATTACTGGATCGTTAAACTCACTGATCAATTCAATCTGCTTTCCGGTAAACTATTTGCCGATCTCAACAACAATGGCGTGCAGGATAGCGGAGAACCTTCACTTCAAGGAAAAAAAATTACGGAGCAAGGCACAGGTCGCTTCTCGTTTTCACGAACCAACGGCGAGTACTCTGTTTCTGTATTGGATACAGGTAATTATTCGGTCTCTCCTGATTCGCAGCCATGGTATAATCCCAATCCCTCTAATTACGCAGTTACTTTTACCGGCATCAACCAAATTGATTCTCTGAATGATTTTGCCTATCAACCCTCCGGCATCTATGACGATTTGAGTGTTACGATTACACCACTAAGTGCATTTCGTTCTGGCTTTAATGCAACGTATCAAATCAATTATGTTAACATCGGAACAACCACACTGTCACCTACAGTTTATTTTTACCCGGACACCAATCTGACTTTTCTGTCCGCGTCACTTACATCATCTCAAATCACTCCCGACTCAGTGATTTGGAATTTACCAGCGTTAACTCCCTTCCAATCGGGAAGTATAATCATTACCGTAAATGTAGATCTCGGACTCACTATTGGAACTTTGATAAATTCATCCGCTCAAATTGATCCTTCTATTACTGATGTCAATGTTTC
>JBIIHN010000357.1:0-2907 GCA_044235745.1 Bacteroidia bacterium | reverse complement strand
CGGGTAGCCTGATCACCTGATCTTTTTAAAAACAAGAAAACCGGCCATTGCTGACCGGTCTTCCTGTATTTTATCAGATTAAATTACTTATCGATCGAGATCAGCTCTACTTCAAACACCAGTACGCTGTTCGGACCGATTTTACCACCAGCTCCACGCTCACCGTATGCCAGGTTTGAAGGGAGGACGAGTTGCCATTTTGAACCAACGGTCATCATCTGAAGTGCTTCAGTCCACCCCGGAATTACACCACTCACAGGGAAACTGGCCGGCTGGCCACGCTCAACAGAACTATCGAATACGGTACCGTCAATAAGGGTTCCGTGATAGTGTGTCGTTACCTTGTCATTGAGGGTTGGCTTCTCACCGGTACCCTCTTTCAGTACTTTGTATTGCATTCCACTGGGGGTCACTTTCACACCTTCCTTCTTTTTGTTTTCTTCAAGGAATGTTTCACCCTTCTTGATATTCTCCTCCCCTTTCTTCTTCTCTTTCTCCATCATATAAGCCTGAATCACCTTATCGGCATCTTCCTGCTTCATGGTTGCTTTACCTTCAAATACATCCTTCAGGGCCTGTGACATTACGTCCACTTTTACCGAATCAAACCCGCTGTTTTTCAGGTTGTTGCCAATGGCTACTCCCAATCCGTAGCTAACTGAGTCAATTGTGCTGCTCATTTTAATTTCGTTTTTCTTGTTCTGTGCGTTGCAGGAGGCGACCATAAAGGCGGCTGCTAAAACAGGTAAGAATGCTTTTTTAAGATTCATTTTTATGTGATTGAAGCGGCGAAGGTAGAAAATTATTGATTAGTTTTAGCTGAACGGAGTTAATCTGTTGATGACGGGAACTTTTAACGAAGAGGATTGTTTACGGGTAAGCCTATCTTTGACCCGATGGATTTCAAGCTCGTTTCGTCCTTTCATCCTACCGGAGATCAGCCGGAAGCGATAGCTCAGTTAACCAGAGGAATACGCGAGGGTGATTATGCACAAACCTTATTGGGAGTAACGGGATCCGGGAAGACATTTACGATCGCCAACGTGATCCACGAAGTCCAACGTCCTACCCTGGTGCTGAGCCACAATAAAACACTGGCCGCCCAGCTCTACAGCGAATTCAAACAGTTCTTCCCCGAAAACGCGGTGGAGTACTTTGTTTCCTACTACGACTACTACCAGCCGGAAGCCTATCTCCCCTCTTCCAACACGTACATTGAAAAAGATCTCAGCATCAATGAAGAGATTGAGAAACTCCGGTTAAGTACTACCTCTTCCCTGCTTTCAGGACGAAGGGATATCATCGTCGTTTCCTCCGTATCGTGTATTTACGGTATGGGGAATCCGGCAGACTTTGAAGAGAACATCATCCGTATTCAGCTGGGTGATAAAATTTCACGCAACGCATTTCTTCATCGCCTGGTGACCAGTTTGTATTCGCGGGCAGGTGCTGAATTTAAGCGGGGCACCTTCAGAGTGAAAGGAGATACGGTAGATGTATTTCCGGCCTATATGGATCTGGCCTATCGGGTGAGCTTCTTCGGTGATGAGCTTGAAGAGCTGGCGACCATTGAACCCTCAACCGGAAAAAAATATGAGAAGCGGGAGCATCTGGCGATCTTCCCGGCCAACATCTTCGTCACCTCTCAGTCGAGGCAGAAAGATGCCATTTTTACGATACAGGAGGATATGATGCAGCAGGTGGAATACTTCAAGGATCAGGGCCGGTTTCTGGAGGCCAAGCGACTGGAAGACCGCGTGACCTTCGACCTGGAGATGATCCGCGAACTGGGTTATTGCTCGGGCATCGAAAACTACTCGAGGTATTTCGATGGTCGTCCGCCGGGCCAGCGCCCCTTCTGCCTGCTCGATTATTTCCCTAAAGATTTTCTTATGGTGATTGATGAAAGCCATGTAACGGTACCGCAGATCCGTGCGATGTACGGAGGTGATCGCTCCAGAAAAGTTAATCTGGTAGAATATGGTTTCCGGTTGCCGGCAGCTATCGATAACAGACCACTGAAATTCGAAGAGTTTGAAACCATGCTGCACCAGGTCATCTTTGTGAGCGCCACACCGGCAGAATATGAACTCGAAAAAAGTGAAGGCGTGATCGTAGAACAGGTGATCCGTCCCACCGGACTCCTCGATCCTCCGATTGAAGTCAGGCCGGTAGGGAATCAGGTAGATGATCTGCTCGAAGAAATTGATAAAGTAGTAAAAAGAAAAGAACGGGTACTGGTGACCACTCTCACCAAGCGGATGGCGGAAGAACTGGCCAAATACATGACAAAGCTGGATATCCGTTGCCGTTATATCCATTCAGAGGTGGAAACGCTGGAGCGGATTGACATTCTACGCGACCTGCGGAATGGTGTATTTGATGTCCTCATCGGCATCAACCTGCTGCGCGAAGGCCTCGACCTCCCGGAAGTATCTCTTGTTGCCATTCTCGACGCCGACAAAGAAGGCTTCCTCCGCTCCAACCGTTCGCTCACACAGACAGCAGGACGTGCCGCAAGGAATCTCAACGGCAAAGTGATCATGTATGCCGATACGATCACTGAGAGCATGCAGCAGACCATCGAAGAAACAGAACGGCGGAGAGCGAAGCAGATGGCCTACAATGAAGCACACGGCATTGTACCGACTGCTCTCAACAAATCGAAGGAAGGAATTTTCCCTGAGCGAAATAAAAAGGGAGGCGGGCTCAGCGATGCCTATATCGAGGATCAGAACGCCACCATCGCTGCGGATCCTGTTGTGCATTACATGACCCGCGAGCAGTTGGAAAAAGCGATCACCGCCGCCAGAAAAAACATGGAGCGGACAGCCCGTGAACTGGACTTCATCGAAGCTGCCCGTTACCGCGACGAAGTGTTTAGTTTGGAAGCACTACTGAAAGAAA
>JBIIHN010000356.1:0-2913 GCA_044235745.1 Bacteroidia bacterium | reverse complement strand
AAGAACAGCTGCCCGCGTCCGTTAGTGCTTACACGAACTCATACTCCGGTGAGGTAGCCTGTAAATGGAATGACCTCGAACTTGTATTGATCAAATCGACTCCGGGCTTTGCGCCACCCGTTGCGGCAAGAGCATTGGGGTATTCCAATTTAGCAGCGTATGAAGCGGTAGTTCCGGGTATGGCCGAACATCGTTCAATGAAGCAAGCCCTGAATCTTCCTTATGAACTTCCATATGCCGACATCAACTTAAAGTATAACTGGTCATTATGTTCGAATGCGGCCTATTATCAATCCATCAAATATTTGTTTGCAAACATGAGTCAGGCGAATAAAGAAAAAACCGACTCCCTCTATCTGGCGCTTAAAAATGAACTCGGTTCCGGAGAGACTGCAGATGTAATTAGCCGATCAGAAGGTTATGGCGCAGAGATCGCAAATCAGATCCTTGAGTACAGTAAATCCGATAATGGTCACGAAGCGTACAATCATCTCTATCCCACGACCTATACTGTGCCGACCGGTCCAGGAGCATGGGAACCCACACCACCCTTGTTCCAGCCAATTCCTCTTCTGCCGTACTGGGGAAACAACAGAACTTTCATTCCGCTTAGTTCGCTCAACAATTGTTTACCGCCTTCACCCTTCGCCTTCTCCACCGACCCTGCTTCTGACTTTCATAAAGAAGCGATGGAAGTGTACAACACCGTTAACAACCTTACGAACGAACAAAAGGCCATCGCTTCTTTTTGGGCTGACGGTGCCAATACCTACACTCCGCCCGGCCACCTGATCAATATCGCCACACAGTTGGTAAGAGAAGATCGCGCCGATCTGGCCTTTACAGCTGAAGTGTATGCACGCATGGGCATCGCCTGTTCTGACGCATTCGTGGCTTGCTGGAAAACGAAATATGCACATAATACCTTACGACCTGTGACTTATATTCAGAAGTATATGGATACCTCCTGGACACCCTATATTACAACTCCACCCTTTCCTGAATACACGTCCGGACATAGCAGCGTATCCGGCGCGACAGCAGTGATTTTGACATCGATGTTTGGCGACAACCGCATCTTCACCGACCGTACCAACGAATGGTTAGGATTCCCGGCCAGATCATTTGACAACTTCTATGAGGCAGCGGAAGAAGCGGCATCTTCCAGATTGTATGGTGGCATACATTTTACAAACGGGAATAAACGTGGCATTCAATGCGGAAAACAGTTGGGCGCTTATGTGGCCGCTATTCAACTGAAGCGATAGAAGCAGTAATGGTATGTTGATGCCGGAAAAAATTAGACCGGCTCAAAAAAAACGGAGTTGCTCAGTATATGAACAACTCCGTTTTTTATTTACGTATCGTTTACTCGACCACCACCTTCACTACCCTGGACATATCTCCTTGTCCGATCGTTAAAAAGTAGAGTCCATTCGAAAGACCTGAAACATCCATCGTAAACTGAGACTGCGCGCTGCCTGCTCCGGGAATAAGGCCGGTGTTCACCAGTTTTCCGTCAACAGTAGATAAGGTCCATCGCATATCCTTTTCAATAACTTCCTTCACCAAAACATTAAGCACACCGGAAGCAGGATTAGGCCAAACGCCCACACCATTTCTGGTAATTACTTCAGCAATGGATGTAGTTTGAGTGCCGATGGGAAGTCGGATATTATCGAGCCACGCGCAATCATTCCCGGCCACAATCATGACATCTTTCTCGTAACTGAAATTGATCGTATGAGCACCGGCGGTAAGCTGATACCCTGTATACGCCCAACCCGACATAATTCCGCTCCATCCATCCACAGGCGCACCGTCAATATACACGCGCAGAAAGTCCCAATCCTGTTCACTGCTCACTTTGTACCAGAACGAGAGTGAATCATCCGCCAGCGACGAAAAAGAAATGATCAGATCGGAAGTTTCATCATCGGCGATAACACCACTTTGTGCACACCAGCTGCCTTCAAAGGGAGCAGTGCCGGTGGTGATCCACGGACCACTTCCTCCCATTGTCCAGTTAAAACGATTGAAATTACCGGTCTCAAAATCTTCCAGGATCAATCCCGCAGTACCCACGTACAATTTGGTGATCTGATACGAACCGGACGATAGATTTAACAACACATCCCATTGCGTTCCAACAGTAACGTTGGAAGCCAGAGCTACCTGAAACTGAGCATCCACATATCCGCCTCCTGAAGGAAGTGTTCCCGTTTGGAAAGAGGTACTAATAAGTGTCAGATAAGAGCTCATTGTTGAAATCGATGCCGTTGACAACAACGCATCGCTATGTCCGTTATTCAGACAACGAAGCGAAATCACTGCCGTTTCACCCGGCTCGAGCATACCATCTCCATCTCCAACAACCGCATCATCAATTGACATGATACCACCCGCGATATCCGGAGCGCTGATAACCTGCGTGAAAGTAGAGCTCCATGAGTTACCATTGTTATCGGTAGCAATCACTGTAAACTGTGCACTATGCTGATCGGGAACATTATTAGCCACCGAGAATGAAAAAGCATTCAATAACGAAGCGGAACCGGCAGTAGGAATAGTACCCAACACCGCATTCGCGTTGGTGATGGTAACATACGGATCAGTTGTTGTGAGTACGGCGGATACATTCGTTGCATCGGCAAGTCCAACGTTCTGCATCGTGATATCCACAGAGATGGTTTCAGCGAACTCCACAACACCATTGTTGTTTCCTGCAGGATCTGTACAGGTATTGTTCTGATAAATCACATACGGCCCTGATGCAGGAATCACAAGGACTTGTCCCTGATAGGTGACCTGATTAAGTCCGGTTACTGTCACAAAAATGGTATCCGGAATCAGTAGTGCGGTAAACGTCAGCTGAGCAATACCATTATTCACCGTACCGGTAGCGAGAATCTG
>JBIIHN010000028.1:0-9687 GCA_044235745.1 Bacteroidia bacterium | reverse complement strand
ACACCCTTGTTTATTGATGGCTGTAAAGCTCCTTTCGTTTCAGAAAGTAAGGTCGGCTATGCGCTACAGTTAGAAGAAATCATACCCATCCGTCAAAACGGAACCTATCTGGTCATCGGCAGATTCTTATTTGCCCGTGTGGAGCAAGAGGTGCTTTCCCCCGATGGCTTCCTGAATCTTGACGAGGCCGGCAGTGTATGTTCCCTGGGTCTGGACGCCTATTTCAGTGTAAAGCGGGAAGGACGATTCCCCTATGCACGCCCCTGATGCGGGTGGTCAGGTGAAAATTAAATTTTATACTGCGCTGTTTTTTAGCCATTTGCATTAATAACAGGACATAGGATATCGCTAATCATTCTATTACTTTTGTGTACCAATTTTACGAATCATGTTTATTCATTTAGGTGCCGATCACGCCGGATTTGAGCTGAAAGAACTGCTTAAGCAGTATCTGACAGAAAAAGGTTTTGACATCAACGATCATGGAACCTATTCTGCCGACAGTGTTGACTATCCCGATTTTGCTCATCCAACTGCCGCCGCCGTGGAAAACGAAGAAGGCGGAATGGGTATATTAATTTGCGGTAGTGCGAATGGAGTTGCTATCACCGCAAATAAACATGAAGGCATTCGTGCCGCCTTGTGCTGGACACCCGAAATCGCACGGCTGGCCCGACAACATAATAACGCCAATATTCTTTGTATCCCCGCGCGTTTTGTAAGTGTCGAAACCGCTAAAGAAATGACGGATGTATTCTTCAATACTCCCTTTGAAGGTGGCCGTCACCAGAACCGCGTCTTGAAAATTTCCTGCTAATCCACTATTAACTTCCATAAAATGACTTTGTGTTTCCTTTCCATCTTCCGACCGAACTTACGGCTGTCACTGATGATCGCAGGAGGCGTATTATTGATCGCTTCATCCTGTCGCAAGCCTGCAGAGCCCATTACAAAAGCAAATTATTATATTCAGAATAAAACCAGCCTGACGCTTCGGATTGATGCCCTTCAGGGAACTGCTGAAGTGCCGCTGCTGAAGGACACCATCAACCCGGGACTGACCGAAAAGTTTTATACCGCAGTGGAAGGATCCGGAGGTCATATTTATCCATCGAATTTTTTTACTGACTTTAAAGTCTTTGCCATCACAAACAGTGCTGATTCCCGGGTGTACTCCGGTGTACAAAACAACGACTGGAAAACAGAAAACAACGACAATGCCGTTACAGAATTGGTGTTGACGATTGAATAACTCTTTTCTTTATCATTTATCTTCTTCCTGTTCCGGGATCGATATGACCGGATACATGGGTAAATTTTTTAAGATAATACCACGATAATTGAATAAAATAAATTCCCCCTGATGGGAGAGGCTGGTCGCGACCGACCCCTCCCATTTTTACACGACCATCTGTTCTCATTAAATCGTACAACGACTTACTCCTGATGGAAATTTAACGGATGTAATGCACTAAAAAATAAAAGCCCGCAAACACTTGTATCAACAATATTTACAGTTGTATATTTGCAGAATGGGAACGATTGAAGAAGCTATTAAACAACGAAAGTTTACAAATACGTATGAAAAAGCTGTTGTAAATATCCTGTACACAGCCTCCTGGCTGGACTCGCTGAATATACAGCAGCTAAAACCCTTCGGTATTTCTCCACAGCAGTTTAACGTGTTAAGAATTTTACGTGGCTCCTATCCCAACGCCCTGCGTTTATCGGATATTACGGAACGAATGATTGACAAAAACTCGAATGCAACCCGGCTTGTAGAAAAACTGCGGCAAAAAGGGTTGGTGAAGCGGGAGATCTGTCAGCATAACCGCCGTCAGGTGGATATCTGGATCACACAGAAAGGACTTGATCTGCTTGCTGAACTGGATACGCTGCGTGAACATTTCGTTGTTCGGTTGCACGGACTGAATGAACAGGAGGTGACCCAGCTCAATCAATTGTTGGATAAGCTGCGCGGTTAATTTCTGTTTGCTGAAGGTTGATCGGCGATAATCGCCGCTTCATCGATAATCTTTGTGCAGGTTCGCAACGACGGTTAATTTTGAAATATGAAAAAATGCTCGTTTCTTCTGCTCCTTATTGCATACCTACCGCTAATTGCACAAGAGCTTCCCCGTAAAATCTTCCATGGTGCTGCTGTTACCGCTTTATCCGACTCTTTAAAAAAAGCGACGGGACTTACCTCCGGATTACGTGTCGAGAGTATTCTTCCTGAGGGAACCTTATCGGCTGCAGGGGCTCAAACCGGAGATATCCTGCTGATGGTAAACGATAGTTTACTAAAATCAAATTCAGACCTGGTGAAGTTTCCGCTCAGCGCTGGAATGGCGGTGCGTTATCAGATCTTCCGGAATGGCAAGACATCATCTCTGAAAGCGGTGGCTCGTCCGCGCCCGGCAGAAAAAACTTCCGGAAGCACTGTGCGCTATATAACGGTTCCGTTCGGTAAAAATAAGCTGAGAGGTATCCTGAATATACCGCAGGGATCAGGGCCATTCCCAACAGTGTTATTCATTCAGGGGTACACCTGCAGTGCCGTATGTGATCTCCCTGAATGGCATCCCTACCGAAAGATTCCGGAAGGACTGGCCCTAAACGGGTATCTTGTTTTGCGCATTGAAAAGCCGGGTGTTGGCGAATCACAGGGCCCTGTGCTATGTGAAGATATGGACCTGAAAACCGAAGTAAAATCCTTTAACGCTGGACTTCATTTTCTCCATTCTTTACCGGAGGTGAATAAATCGAAGATTTTCGTATATGGGCATTCGTTAGGTGGTATCGTTGCTCCGCTGCTCGACCATGAAAAGATAACCGGTGGTATTGCAGCATACGGAACCACACATGAGCCCTGGTTCGAGTACCTTATCCAGATGATCCGGTATCAGAATCCGAACCTCGGTGCTGATTATATTGAAAACGAAGAGAAGGTGAGAAAGTATCATCGCCTATTTTTTGAACTCATGGAGAACAAAAAGATGCCGGAGGAAGTCTGCAAACTGGATACCGCTTACAAGCGCATGATGACAGAAGATTTACAATATGACGGAGGCAGAAGACTCTTTGGTCGTGATGTTACAACCTACTGGGATCTGAATGAAGTTCCGCTTACCGGCAAATGGGCTTCTTTCAGCAAACCGGTTCTGATCATGTATGGTACCGCCGATATCGAAGTAATGACTCCCGATGCTTCAAAGGAAATCGTCGCCATTGTGAATCGCTATCATCCCGGTAACGGTACTTTCCGCGTGATGGAGGACACCAATCATAGCTTTGCGAAAGTAGGACCGATGGAAGTGGAATATCTGCACCAGCGGGAGGGATTAAGAATTTCCGATATCAGGGAAAAATTCAACGATGAAGCATACCGGTTTTTTATTGAATGGGCTGTTTCACAAGACTAATTTCAAGAAGTCAGTTCATGAGGTGTTATGCAGCTGATAACAGGAGTTAGTTGTATTCATCCGGTGTTGTTTTTTCTTCCGATTCGTGTGCGGTATTCCTGATTTGGAAAGTATAGCCGATTGCAACCGCAATTAAATGTTTATTAACGGCTATTGTCGTTTTGCCGGTTTAGTTTTGTTGCTGTTTCTTTAAAACCTTATTCTACCATGACCAGAAAAAATGCAGAGCAACTGTTAGCGGCAACTTTTGGATTCAATCACTTCCATGAAGAACAATGGAAAACCATACAGCATGTACTGAAAGGTGAACGGGTACTGCTGATAGAGCGAACAGGATTTGGTAAATCCTTGTGTTATCAGTTTCCCGCAACGGTACTTCCGGGAATCACCATTATCTTCTCTCCGCTGATCGCCCTGATGCGCGACCAGGTAAAAAAGCTGAATGCGCTGAATATTCCGGCACGTTGCCTGAACAGCGAACAAACAGAGCTCGAGAATAACCGCATACTTGATGATGCGGTAAACGGAAAAGTCAAGATCTTATATATAGCCCCCGAGCGATTGGAAAATCTGGCCTGGATAAAAGCAGTAAACCGGATGCAGTTGTCGATGGTTGTGATTGATGAGGCGCATTGCATTTCGGTATGGGGCCACGATTTTCGTCCGGCTTTTCGTCGTATCGTTGAACTGGTAAGCCGTCTTCCCGCTCATGTTCCCGTATTGGCCACCACCGCTACCGCAACACCGGTAGTTGAACGGGATATCGTCCGACAGATGTCAGGTGAAGTACGCGTGATACGCGGAAAACTGATGCGCGATAATCTGCAATTATATGTGCAGTATATGAGCTGTCAGGATGATAAACTCACCTGGTTGGCGCATCATCTCCCTAAACTCGAAGGCAACGGAATTATCTATACCGGTACCCGTAAAGAAGTGGCCCGTGTAACAGAATGGCTCAAGAAAAATGAGATTCCCTGTATGGGATATCACGCCGGACTCAGCACAGAAGAACGTAAACGCATAGAACAGGGCATGATGGACAACCGATGGAAGTGTATCGTCTCTACCAATGCGCTGGGGATGGGTATTGATAAACCGGACATCCGGTTCATTATTCATACGCAGATGCCACAATCACCCATACATTATTATCAGGAAATCGGAAGGGCAGGGCGCGATGGAAGTTCAGGCAAAGTGGTATTGTTATATCATCCGGATGATATTAAACTGCCGAAACTGTTCGTCAATTTCAGTAAGCCGGCAATTACCACGTATAAGAAACTGATTAAACTGGTATCGGAAGAAGCGCTAACGGAAACACAATTATCTGTGAAGATGAATGTACCGGACTCCGCCATCAGATCCATTAAAACAGACTTACTGGAACAGGGCATCCTTCGGGAGCGGATGAGGGCCGGAAAAAAAGTCATCAGCTTTATTCCATCATCACCCGAACCCGACTATCAGATGATTGATGCGCTGCGAACAGTACGGATGGCCGAACTCGATCAGATGGTGGGATATGCGGAAACGAAAGAATCGCGGATGAAATTTCTTTGCAGATATCTGGGCGACCTCAATGAAAATGATTTCAGCAACTGCGATAACTCCGGAATACATCCCTTACCAGTGGTGGAAGACCTGCTCATCGATCAGAAACTGCGGCAGTTCAATGGTGAATTAGTAGTGCAGGAGGATGAAGAGGAGTATACAATAGGATAAACCTCTCCATCCCGCGGATCTGTGAAGGTTTTCCCACAGCCAAAACAGCCGACGCATGTTCGAACTGAAATAAATCATTACTTCTGTAGCCGTTGTTATTTAACGTACGTACATATTTGCCGGACTACCATTATCCATCGGAGCGCAGAGAAAACCATACAAGGTGGATGAATTCCGCAAAGTACAGGAGAACTCCCGTGTACTACAATTTACGGGATGACTCCCGCTGAATCCACGTGTATCGTTAAAATAAAAAATATAGTATCTTCACCTCATGGATATCAATCTCCTTTCTGAAGAAGCCTATAACGCAGTAATCACCGAAGCGGAAAATTTCGATGATGATCTGGTGACCCATTTTGAATTTTTATCTGAAGTGTCGGAAAACGAAAACGAATACCTTGACAAGGCGCAAACACTGGCAAAAGATATCCTGAAGTTCGATGAGGAAGAACTGGAAGACTTGTTTTACGGCAATGCCCCTGATAAAGACAGCCTGTTTAATACCCTTAATAACATTCTGGGAAACATCAGTGCGGTAAGAGAAATTCCGTTCGAAAAACGTACGTTCGTCGAAGAATAAAACATCGGAAATATCCGGAAACGGATTATTATCCGCAACACCTTTCGCAATATTCCATCGCAGGGTTTTCGTTTACACTTTCTTCACAAACTCCGACTTCAGCCCCATTGCGCCAAATCCATCGATCTTACAACTGATGTTATGATCTCCGTCGGTTAACCGGATGTTCTTCACTTTCGTTCCTGCCTTTACCGGCTTTGGCGCACCTTTTACCGGAAGATCCTTGATCACCATAACCGTATCGCCGTTCTGCAATTCAACTCCGTTCGCATCCAAAATTTTAGCGCCGGCCGCGGCTGCCTCTTCTTCTGCTTTTACTTCATCCGGGTTCCATTCATAAAAACACTCCGGACAGATAATCAGATTATCACTTTCATAGGTGTATTCACATTTACATTTTGGGCAAGGAAGTAGAACGGACATCGTTTAGGTTTTCAGGTGGACGAAAGTACAAAATGCAGGAGGCTTTTACGCATTGCCCGCGGCTGAATGATCCTGATCTTTATCGTGCCGACTGATGAACAGTACCGTACATTTGCTCCAACCTTCCCCGCGTAGAAACGCCTTTGTAACGACTTTGTATTATTTTAAGAATCCAGCCCCTTCCCCATTTATACATCTGCCTGTTATTCAACAGAATGAATTAAACACCAGTCCGTTCATTTCTTGTATAAAAACTTGACATCTGCAATCTCGCAGCCGTATCTTTGCAGTCCTTATTTAAATAGAAATTCCGATGAAATTAATGCGTCAGACTCTGATTCTTATCTCCGCTGTAATCTTGGTATCCGGTTGTGTAAGCCAAAAAAAATACAAGACTCAGGTTGCTCAATACAATGAACTAAAGGCAAATTTTGATACGACTGAATCGAACCTCCAACGATGTCTTGCTGAAAAAAATTCGCAGCTCGAAGATCTCGATAAACTGCGGAAGGAAATGACCGAATTGAAAGCCAACAGTACAACCATGCTGAAACAGCTGGGTGATATGTCCGTGATCAATGCATCACAGGCAGAGAGCATTCGTAAATCGCTGGAGAATATTAATTCGAAAGATGCGTATATAAAAGATCTGCAGGTGGCGATGTCGCGCAAGGACTCTCTTAACATGGCGTTAGTGCTGAACCTGAAGGGCGCTTTAAAAGATGTAAACGATGAGGATGTAACTGTAAAAGTTGAGGGCAGCGCAGTGTTCATTTCGATCTCTGATAAAATGTTGTTCCGCAGCGGTAGTTATGATATCATGCCGGCGGCAAAAGAAGTATTAGGTAAGGTAGCGGAAGTGATCCGTGCACAGCCGGATATTTCTTTTATGGTGGAAGGACATACCGATAATAAAGCCATTTCAACGGCCTTCATTCGCGATAACTGGGATCTCTCTGTATTAAGGGCTACCGCTGTTGTGCGTGTGTTGCAGAAAACCTACGGCGTTGACCCCTCACGTATGATCGCAGCCGGACGTTCGCAGTTTGTGCCTCTTTCCGATAACGATTCAGCACAAGGCCGTGCGGCTAACCGCCGTACGCGGATTGTAATTCTCCCGCAACTGGATCAGTTTTTCAAACTGCTTGAACCAAAGAAATAATCGGTAATTTATCTTCCGGAATATTGCTTAGGGAGTTACTTCAATGAGCTTGCCGTTCATTTTTAGTACCTCCGTCTCCGTTAGCTTTGCCTGATACCTCGCTTCAAAAAGCCGGGTGGCCGCATCTTCAAAATTGCGTTGTGCTTCTGTAATTTCCAGACTCGTACCCAGCCCACTTTTCAGCCGCTCTGTGGCAACCATTAAGATCTCCTGCGCAAAACTATGACTAAGCTCCGCAGTTCGTGCCAATTCCTGACGGAGAGCATACTCCCGCTGTAATTTCAGTTCCGTTTGCTGTCGTAACATCAGCTCCTGTTCTTTACGAAGCCGCGCGATGGCGTATTCGAAACCGGCAACCTTCACTGTGCGCGATATGCGAAAACCATCGAAGAGATTCCACTGCAGGTTGAGGCCAAAACCGGGACCTGTATTCCGGTTCTGTAAAAGAAACCCAGCTTCGTTTTCTGTTTCATTGTAGGTATAGGCCGCATTGAAGGCAATCACCGGCAAACGACCTGACTTTGCTTCTTTCATCCATTGAAGGGCGGTCTGTTCGCGCTGCGTTGCGAGCCGCAATCGGGTATCGGCGTCGCGTGTAGCAGGATCTGCCTGAACCGGCTGCAAGGTTATGTTATCTGCAGTTTCAAATAACAATGACGGATCTCTGCCCAGAATCAAATTCAGATTCTCCTGTGCCGAGATAAGATTTGCTTTCTCCTGCAGCAATTGTGCCTTATGTGTATTGATATCAAGCCGTGCCTGCAGGAGATCCAGTTTATTCCCGTTGCCACCTTCCAGTCGAACCACCGCAAGCTGCACACGGATGCTGTCAACGTTTAGCAATTGCTGAATAGCCCTGATGCGTTGTTCTGTTACCTGAACAGCAAAGTAGGCTGAAATTACCTGCTGTATGCTGTTTTCCATCTGGAGACGCAAGGTCAGCTCTGCTTCACGACTCAGGCTTTCAAGCCGGCTCTTGCGAATGAACATACCCATGCCGTCGAAAAGCGTCCACGTTAACCGGGCTGCACCGGAGATATTTTCACTCGTCGCCGCATCCTGCTCTATCACTCTTCCATCTGCCAGAGTCTGACTGAGATTCAGATCAGTGCGGCTATATCCTCCTTCAACAACCACAGCAGGCAACATTCCCGCATTGCCGGCCTGATTATTCCCGTCGGCAATCGATTTATTTACCTTCGACAACTGCACATCATAATTCTTTTCCAGCGCAATGGCAACAGCATCTTTCAGGCGGAGTTTCTCCTGTGCCTTCACGTTAGCAGGCAGAAGAAATATGAAAAAGAAGGGGATGAAACGATTCCTGGTCATGCCTTAGTTTTCGTAGGTTTCTGTAGATATCGGTTGTTTTCTGCGACTGAATGTCTGATAAATCACAGGAATCAGATAGAGCGTGAGCACCAAAGCAAACAGCAGCCCGCCAACAATGACAACACCCATCGGAATACGGCTTTTTGCTCCTGCACCCAGCGCCATGGCAATGGGCAGCGCTCCGAGTATAGTCGCGATACTCGTCATCAGAATCGGGCGGAGACGAAGGACTGAAGCTTCAACAATAGCATCATACTTCTGCTTGCCATCTTCCCGCAGCTGATTGGCGAATTCAACAATCATGATCCCGTTCTTGGTCACTAAACCAATCAGCATGATCATCCCGATCTGACTGAAGATGTTCAACGTTTGATTGAAATACCAAAGTGCAAAGACAGCTCCTCCCAAAGCAAGAGGTACTGTGCAGATAATGATAAACGGATCAATGAAACTTTCGAACTGTGCCGCCAGAATCAGATAAATAATCAATAACGCCAACAGGAATGCATACAAGGCGTTGCTGCTGCTTTCCGCATAATCGCGGGATGCTCCGGTAAGCGCGGTACTGAAACTATCATCCAGTAACCGGTCGGCAATCTTTTGCATAGCTTCAACACCATCTCCGATGGTACGGCCGGGTGCCAGTCCTGCGGAAACCGTAGCAGATTTAAAACGGTTATAGTGATAGAGCTGTGGTGGACTACTCTGTTCTTCAAGCGTGACCACATTATCCAGCTGAATAAGCTGACCCTGCGCATTGCGGAGATAAATCATTCGTAAATCAGCAGGTTCATCTCTGTTGCCACGATCGAATTGTCCGATGACCTGATATTGCTTTCCGTCCTTCTGAAAATAAGCAAAACGCTGCCCACTGAAAGCAAGCTGTAGCGTTTGTGCGACATCGCGAACAGAAAGGCCCAGTGATTTTGCCTTCTCCCGGTCAATCGAAATCTGCAGTTCGGGTTTATTGAATTTGAGGTTCACATCATTGCCCTGAAAAACCGGATCAGCAGCGACTTCTTTCATGAACTTTGGCA
>JBIIHN010000424.1:0-2928 GCA_044235745.1 Bacteroidia bacterium | reverse complement strand
TCACGAAGTATGAAAACCAGGCCGACAAAAAGATTTTCTTTGTTGACTATGAAAGTCAGGCCGAACTGAAAATTTTTTTCGTGCCGTACGAAAGTCAGGCCGGATGGAGGGAAAAATCCAAAAAAGCACTTCTGTACTGAATGACCAGACCCAAGCATATTTACTTCAAAAGAACATATTCATGACAACACCTCTGTATATCCTTAAACACCAACCGACTTCAGTTGTTTCTGTTAATTAAAAATTCATTTGTATGCCCAAAAGTCTTCTACGCCTTCTTCTTTTAACAGCAAACACCTTGCTGCTATACCCCTGCTCCGGACAGAATTTTCAAAATAACCAATGGCATTTTGGTGCTAATGCCGCTGTAGATTTTAATTCTGGCGCACCCGTAGCGGTAATAGGAAGCGCCATCTTTACAGGCGAAGGTTCTGCTTCTGTTGCCGACAGGACTACCGGCAACCTATTGTTTTACACGAATGGTCTTACCATCTGGAACAGCTTAAATCAACCCATGCCTAATGGCACAGGATTGTTGGGCGGAGCCCCATTAAGTTTTTCATCCACAACTGCCGCCCGTATTGTACCCCGCCCAGGTAACCCTACGCAGTTCTATGTATTTACGGTGGATGAATTCGGTGGTCCGGGCGGATTACGACTCAACCTCGTTGACATGACCCTGAACGGAGGACTGGGGGATGTAGTGGCCAGTTCAAAGAACATTCTGATTGCAAGTAACGTTGCAGAAAAACTGGAATACGCACCCCATCCGAATGGAACAGATTACTGGCTGATATCCAGAGAGTATGGAGGTAATCAATACTCGACCTGGCAGGTAACGGCTACAGGCGTCAGTACCACCCCGGTGATCTCTTTTGCAGGTGTTTCGTCCAGCAATGGTGCGGGGTATCTGAAATTCAACAGTACGTACACCCAGCTGGCCAATGCCAATGTTTTTGGAAATATCGATTTACTTTCCTTTAACAATGCCACGGGACAAATCAGCAATATTGCCTCCTTACCCGTTCCAATCGGATCAAGTGTTTACGGGGTTGAATTTTCACCATCAGGGCAATACCTGTACGTCAGCAATTTGCTCAACGGCCTTTTTCAATTCGATCTGAATGCCCCCAATATTGCCGCCTCCGTGCAAACGGTCGCAACGGTATTTGCCGCTGGGCTACAGCTGGGGCCTGACTGCCGCATTTATGTGGCGGACGGAGGCCTCAGCGTCATTCCCAACCCCGACTTGGTGGTGCCAGCCTGTGGTTTTATTCCCGGAGCGGTGAATATCCAACCGGGCGCAAGCCAATATGGCCTTCCCATGAAAGTCATTTACACGGATGATATCAAGCCGCAAGTAACCAGCGCTCCAAGCCTGTTGTGCACCGGAAGTCCCGTCACCTTCAATCTGACGGGCGTTAACTTGTTTCCGCAAGTGATTGAATGGAACTTTGGCGACCCTGCATCGGGTACCGCCAATATCACGCTGGGCAATTTCGGCACTCCTGTGAATCATACCTATGCAGCAACTGGTCAGTACATAGTGCGTGCCATTTATACTACGGATTGTAAAAAGGACACCGTCTTTGACACTCTGACGGTGGTCGCGTGCAACACAGGGCTGGAAACCTGTCTTAGTTTCCAATACACCGGTGCTACGCAGACGTGGACTGTACCAGCGGGAGTAGATACCATCCGGGTAAAGATGTGGGGGGGAGCCGGAGGCGGGGGACCTGACCTCGGTAATGCTGGTGGTGGTGGTGGATATACGGAAGCTACTATCGCAGTTACCCCAGGGCAAGTGCTGGACATCTCCGTAGGAGGAGGTGGTGGTGCAGCGGTTCAGAACACTGGTGGTACAGGTGCCTGGCCGAATGGTGGCGCCGGAGGCACCGGAAACCGCTTTGAAGTGCTTTTGGGAAATGTAGGCGGCGCCGGAGGTGGGGGAGGCAGAAGCCAGATCAACATTGGAAATGTAATCTTCCTCATTGCAGGGGGTGGTGGTGGCGGAGCGCTAAACCGTAGCGGTGGCGGAGGAGGAGGTTTGTTTGCGGAATTTACCGTTGCAAACAATGCGTTTAACTTAACTGGGTTTGGTGGCACCCAAACGAGCGGTGGGGCAGCTTCTTCTAACATCTTCTGCCCTCATCCTGTTTCGGGAACCGCCGGATCCTTTTTACAAGGCGGAACTGGAGCAACCGATATCGGAGGAACATTCAATGACCGCGCCGGCGGCGGCGGTGGTGGTGATGGGTATTACGGCGGCGGTGGTGGTGGTAGCCAGGATGGCTGCTTCGGGGTCGGCAGTACCGGCGGTGGCGGCAGCGGATATATTTGCGCCACTTGCCCGGGCCTTACCGGCAGCACACAAACCGCAGGATTCTTTGGTGTACCTGCCAATGCCGGAGATCCCGTTTTGAACAGTTTCCCGGGAACAGCATTGGGTGCAGACAATTCAAATGGAGGCAACGGATTAGTGTATATCTGTTATGATAGTGTTGCCTGCACCAATACCACCTCAGGCTTCACGATAGTGGCCTGCAACGGGAGTTACCTTGCCCCTAACGGGGCGCTTTTAACGACAAGCGGACTCTATCTTATCACAATACCCAACGCAGCAGGCTGTGACAGCATCATCAGTATTTTGCTTACCGTGAATAACACGGTGATCGCACCACCATTAAACATCAGTACATGCGCCAGCTACACGGCTCCATGGGGGACTACCTATACCCAAAGTGGCACTTACAGCGACACACTCGCTACGGTAAACGGCTGTGACAGTATTGTAAGCGTCAATCTCACCATCACCGGTGCCATCATTGCTCCGCTCATTACGGCTACGGCTTGCAGCAGTTATACAGCTCCTTGGGGAACGGTGTACACGCAAAGCGGCACCTACAACGACACACTCACCACGGTAAA
>JBIIHN010000354.1:0-2929 GCA_044235745.1 Bacteroidia bacterium | reverse complement strand
GGAGAAATTATCACCCGGAAAAACGTTTATACCTGCTCCGCCAAATAACAACTGTGCCTGCAACGACTGCCCGCATATGAAACTCAATACGCTGGAAAAACTATACCTCTGCATGAAACATGAACGTCCGGAGGTAAATATCGACCCCGCTATATTTAATGATGCCCTTCGTCCGCTGCAACGAATGCTGGAGATCAGCGCGAAGTAAGTTCCTCGTCATCTTACCGTTCGTTTACATATTCTAGTCCTGTTAAGCCGTATCTTCGTCATACATGAAAAAACTGGTGTTTATTCTTCTGCTGGCTGTTAATGGTCTTTTCGCCCAAACCGATGGCCCTGTGAAGTTTTATTACCCGAACGGAAAAGTGAGTTCGGAAGGAAATTTCAAGAACGGACAGCCGGATGGCTATTGGAGAGCCTATTATGAAACCGGCATCCTTAAGTCGGAAGGTAATCGTGTAGGCGGACAGCTGGATAGTTTATGGTCATTTTTCGATGAGAAAGGAAATAAAACTTCGGATATCCAATACCGTGAGGGCAAGAAAAACGGTTGGCAGCGCGATTATTATCCAAACGGTAAACTGTATCTTGAACGATGGATGATGAATGGCTCTGCCGACAGCATCGCGAATTATTATCACGAGAAAGGCTATCCGGAACGGGTGATCCCCCTCCGTAATGGTGTGGAAGATGGTGTGGCGAAAGAATTTGCGGAAGATGGCCGGATCATTACCCTCACGACCTACAAAAACGGATTCTTTGTAAAGCAGGAGAAGATTAACCGGTATGATAAGTTTGGCTTTAAACAAGGTTCCTGGAAGGAGTTCTATGCTTCAGGCGTTGTTCGTGAAGATGGTACCTGGAAGGATGATAAGAAAAACGGCATCTTCCGTTGGCTTGGTCCCGAAGGCATCGTGATGAAAATGGAAATATGGAAGAACGGTGAGCTCGTGCAGGATGAACTGGCCAATGTAAAGCTGGATATCAAACGCGATTATCATAACAACGGTCGACCGAAAAGTTCCGTGAATGTGATCAATGGCGTGAAAGAAGGTGTGTATCGTGAGTTCGACCGGGAAGGGAATATTACCATCAGCAAAATTTATGAAAAAGATAAAATCATCGCGGAAGGTGGTACCGTCGATCCGCAGGGGCGGCAGCAGGGGAAATGGAAGTATTTTTATCCCAATGGGAAGATAAAATCGGAAGGTGCTTTTAAAGATGGGCTGCGTGAAGGCACATGGATCTTTTATTATCCCAATTCACAAATTCAACAACAGGGTAATTATGTGAAAAATCAACCGGATGGTAACTGGAAATGGTATTATCCCGCCGGACAGCTTTTACGTGATGAAAATTATAAGGCCGGAAAAGAAGATGGTCAGAGCACAGAGTACGACGAACAGGGTGTCGTCATCGGACTCGGCAACATGGTAGATGGCTTACGCGAAGGACCGTGGAAATATAAAAACGGACAATACATCGCTGAAGGAACGTATGTAGAGGGGAATCAGGATGGCGTCTGGAAACAGTTTTATGCCAATGGTAAACTTGCTTTTGAAGGAGAGTATTTTGAAGGACAGGAAAATGGTATCCATAAATACTATTTCGATAACGGCAAGCTGAAAGAAGAGCGCCGCTATCGACTGGGGCTAAAAGAAGGCGACTGGAAAGTATGGGATGAAAGTGGTGAACTGATCCTGACAACAAAGTATGAGCGGGGAGAGGTTAAAAAAATGGAATGATCGCTAAACCGTATTTTAAAGTCTCCTTGTGATTGGATAAATCTGCTCAGACAGAAAAAAAGGAGGGCAGAAATGTTATTTTCGTAGTCCATGAAGAAAGAAGAGCTGATCAGCGCCTGCAGGGATATTTTGCAGAAACGTGTGAACGAGTATAAAAAAGAGATGGATGCCCTACAGCAGGATCTTCAGCATGAATCAAAAAGTACAGCGGGGGATAAACACGAAACCGGCAGAGCGATGCTGCATCTGGAGGCTGAGAAGTGCAGTTCCCGCCTTCGGGAGAGTGAGGAGTTGCTGATGCATTGGGATCGGATAGACTTCTCCACAAAATATTCGGAGGTACTGCCGGGGGCACTGATCATAACCAATTACGGAATCTTTTTGTATTCAGTTGGTGCCGGGAAGATCCTATTGAATCATCTTACTGTCTATCTGCTTTCCTCGTCCTCTCCGTTGATCAAATCGTTGAACGGTAAAATGAAAGGCGACAACGTTACCGTACAGCAACAGACCTATAAAATTGAATCGATAGAATAAAATAACGAGGGTGCAGTTGTTCACCACACCCTCGCGAATGATATTTATTTCCGTAATACTTTGCGCGCCATTAATTCCAGCCCCTGGTGGTGTATCGAAATGAATGATTCTCCATTTTATACATTCTCTCCACCAAACGTTTGTATACCTGCTGACGCGTTCTTTCAGGATCTTTATCCGTTCCGGGCTCCATCATTTTATACTCCGGTGCTTTCTTACCCGCAGCAGTGAAAAACTCATTGATCTCCCTGAAGTATTGCTGCGCGTCTTTATAACAAGAGGCATCGGGTGATATCTCTGCCAGCGCTTTCAATGCTTTCTCCGCATTTGCAGAATTTTGCTTGGATGTCCATGCCTTTTTTGCTCCTGTAAGCATCTGGATACCATTTGCATCTACATACTTCTTATAAATGGGTGTTGCTGCATCCATTGCTTTTTCTGTACAGGCCGTGCAATCATCCGGCACCTGCAAGAATTTCATCAATCCCTGTTCATATTGCGATTTTGCAGCCAGGTCCTGAGCCTGCTTGACAATGGCTCCACACTGCCGTGTATAATACGCCTTTATTCCTTCCTTCCCGGTATCAAACATTTTCTTCAGCAGCGAATCTCCTTTGGCTATGTTCTTATAGGCTTCAATATAAGCT
>JBIIHN010000355.1:0-2929 GCA_044235745.1 Bacteroidia bacterium | reverse complement strand
TCCTTTTTTTGTTAAGGCATGCAAGGTAAACTGACTGATCAATAAAATATCGCCCCCGGTTTCCTGAATGGAGCGATTCATCTTTCCTTCTTCATCGGCGAAGATGCGCAGTTGCACAATCTTCTTACAAAGCGGTTCGATATCCGCAGTTGTATCTTCCGTTTCAATGCCCAGCAAAATCATCATCCCGGCTCCGCAGGTACGTAACTCAGTTTGATTGATCAACACCGATGCTTTCGAAGTACGTTGGATAATGATGCGCATGTCAGCCGACGGATTTTTTGCGAAGGTAGTGACTGGCACATTTATATTCATCGCTTACACCGTTGTTTGGCCTCAGATTAATTATAATCCACCGTAGGGCGGATTATGATTTGTTATGATGAATATGTACATAAAAAATCATCCGCCGCATGGCGGATCAGTGTAATCAGTGGCCAATAATGTGATGATTTCCTTATCTGAATATATCTTCATTCCGCAGCATGCTCATGTAATTGTAGTAGCGTTCGCGGTTGATGTCGCCTCGTTCTACAGCGGCTTTTACGGCGCAGTCTTTTTCGTTGTCGTGGAGGCAGTTGTTGAAGCGGCATTGCTGCATGCGTTCGCGAATCTCTATAAAGTAGTGTCCTATTTCTGCGGGCTTGAAGTCAATGTTGACGAATTCGCGGATGCCCGGAGTGTCGATGAGATATCCGCCGAAGGAGAGTGGATGCATCTCGGCGAAGGTGGTGGTGTGTTTGCCTTTTAAATGTTGCCGTGAGATGTCGCCGGTTTTGAGTTGGAGCGCGGGTTCGAGGGCGTTGATAAGACTGGATTTACCGACTCCGGAATGTCCGGAGAGAAGATTGACTTTGTCTTTGAAGGCTTCTTTTATTTCGTCAATGCCTTGTCCGGTGGCGGCGGATACTTTGTAACAGGGATAACCAAGCGGTGTGTAAATGGCGATGATTTCGTCCTGTACGGCTTCGAGGTCGCCGGTGAAGAGGTCGGATTTATTGAATAGGAGTCCGCAGGGGATACGAAATGATTCGGCGGCGGCGATAAACCGGTCGATGAATCCGGTGGAGGTTTTGGGGAAGGCGGGGGTCACCACCAGCCAGGCCATGTCGATGTTGGCAGCGAGGATTTGTGTTTGCTTGGAGAGTTTGACGGATTTGCGGATGATATAATTTTTACGGTCTTCCAGATCGGTAATCACACCGGTGCCGTCGTCCTGCATCTCCCATTCTACCACATCGCCCACGGCTATGGGATTGGTACTGTCGATTCCGCGTAACCGCATCGCCCCCCGCACACGGCAGGCCACAGCACTATTCCGGTCGCGTTCAACCTGTATCCAGCTGCCGGTCGATTTCAATACCCTTCCTTTCACAGGGCAAATATAGGTTACCCGACTCGTTTCATTCTATTACCTTTGCAGCGCATGTCAATTCAGGTTCAGTCAATCACCAAACTATACGGCCCGCAGAAGGCGCTGGATGATGTTTCATTTACTGTAGAACCCGGTCAGGTGGTCGGGTTTTTAGGCCCCAACGGCGCCGGTAAATCCACCATGATGAAGATTATCTCCTGCTTCATCCCCCAAACCAGTGGTAGGGTTACCGTGGACGGATTTGATGTTCGGGAGCAGGCCCTTCAAGTACGTAAGAGAGTGGGCTACCTTCCGGAACATAATCCCTTATACCTCGATATGTATGTGAAGGAATTTCTGCGTTTTGTGGGAGGCATACAGATGGGATTGAAAGATGCTGCCAAACGGACCGACCGCATGATTGAGATGACAGGACTCGGACCTGAGCAGCATAAAAAAATCGGTGCGCTCTCCAAGGGTTACCGGCAGCGGGTTGGACTGGCCCAAAGTATGATCCACGACCCGGGAGTGCTCATTCTGGACGAGCCCACCACCGGCCTCGATCCGAATCAATTGGTTGATATAAGACAACTTATCCGAAATATCGGGAAAGAGAAAACCGTAATTCTGTCAACCCATATTATGCAGGAAGTAGAAGCGATCTGCAACCGCGTGATCATTATCAACAAAGGAAAGATTGTTGCCAATGAAGCTACCGGTGAATTGCGCCGGCAGTCGGACAATAAAAACGCCGTGCTGGTAGAGTTTGACCGCGACATTGCTGTTGACGCACTGAAGAAAATACCCGGTGTGGTACAGGTGAAGAGAAGTGGCGGCAACAACTGGATCATTGAAGGAGGAGCGGGGCAGGATATCCGTCAGGAAATCTTCCGCTTCGCGGTCGAGAAAGGTCTTACGGTGATCACGCTGCAGAAACAAGAGTCTAACCTGGAAGCTGTTTTCCGACAACTAACCGTTGATAAATAATGAATGGAGAAACGGCCTCAATTTCTATCTTTGGCCGTCTTAATACCGATATAATTCTCAATCCCCATAAAATGTCATATTTATTTACTTCCGAATCTGTATCTGAAGGCCATCCTGATAAGGTGGCGGATCAGATTTCCGATGCACTCATCGATTACTTCCTGGCGTACGACCCTTCCTCAAAAGTGGCCTGTGAAACGCTGGTAACCACCGGACAAGTTGTGCTGGCGGGCGAAGTAAAATCAGAAGCCTATCTCGACGTTCAGGATATTGCCCGCGAGGTGATTCGTGATATTGGCTACACCAAGAGCGAATATATGTTCGAAGCGAACTCCTGCGGTATCTTCTCCGCGATTCACGAGCAATCGCCGGACATCAATCAGGGTGTGGAGCGCAAGAAAGCCGAAGATCAGGGTGCCGGTGATCAGGGTATGATGTTCGGATATGCCAGCCGTGAGACGGATAACTACATGCCGCTTCCGCTCGAGCTTTCACATCTCCTGCTCCGCGAACTGGCCGCTATCCGCAAAGAGAAGAAGGTGATGAAGTATCTCCGCCCTGATGCAAAGAGTCAGGTAACGATCGAGT
>JBIIHN010000438.1:0-2938 GCA_044235745.1 Bacteroidia bacterium | reverse complement strand
TGCACCATGTAGTGCAACTGCCATCGCGACGATTTCTGCTTCGGGCCCAACCACTTTCTGCAGCGGCGGAAGTGTTACCCTTAGCGCGAATAACGGAACATCTTATCTCTGGTCGACCGGTGCAAATACTCAATCCATCAATGTAACCACAGCGGGTAATTACACGGTAACCGTAACATCTGCTTCCGGAACAGCGGTTTCTTCACCTACTATTGTAATCGTAAATGCAAGACCTGCAAACACCATCACCTATAGTGGTTCTTTATCCATCTGTACCGGATCATCAAAAACACTCACATCAAGTGCAAACGGTGCTTCTTACTTGTGGTCAACAGGCGCTACAACACAGTCTATTAACGCAAGTACTGCAGGAACCTACACCGTAACTGCAACCACCACTGCCGGATGTAGTACTGTATCATCTGCAGTTACACTCTCTACAGTAGCGGTTTCACAAGCCACCATCTCTGCATCCGGCTCCACCAATATCTGCACCGGCGGAAATGTAACACTACAAGCCAATGCGGGTACATCGTACCTGTGGTCAAATGGCGCCACTACTCAGGGAATAACGGTTAACACGGCCGGTAATTATAATGTCCGTGTTACCTACTCCACGGGATGTTCATCAACATCGGCTAATACAGCTGTGACCGTTGGATCAGCACCAACGCCCACTATTACCGCAGGAGGCCCAACTACGTTTTGTACCGGCGGGAATGTAGCATTAACCGCAAGTACAGGCACGGCTTATCTTTGGTCGAATGGAGCAACCACCCAAGCTATCACAGTGACAACCGGAGGAAACTACACTGTTCGTGTGTCTCAGAGCGGAGGCTGTTCTGCCACCTCAGCTGCCACTGCAGTTACAGTAGGTTCTGCGCCTACACCAACGATCACCGCGGGCGGTGCGACTACCTTCTGCCAGGGAGGCTCTGTTACACTCACTGCCAGCTCCGGCACAGCGTATCTTTGGTCCAATGGGGCAACAACAAAAGCCATTACAGTAACAACAGGTGGTAACTATACCGTCAGGGTATCTCAAAGCGGAGGCTGTTCCGCTACCTCACTGGCTCGTTCGGTCACTGTTAATGCTGTTTCGACACCAACCATCACAGCCAGCGGATCCACAACAATATGTACCGGATCTACTGTTACACTTACTGCCAGCAACGGAACTGCATACTTGTGGTCAAACGGTGCAACAACTCAAGCCATAACGGTATCTACAGGTGGTAATTATACTGTTCGTGTTAGTCAATCAAACGGCTGCTCCGCCACGTCACTTGCGACTTCCGTTACCGCAGGCTCTGCTCCTACCCCAACTATTACCGCCGGTGGACCAACCACCTTCTGTAACGGCGGTTCTGTAACGCTTACCGCATCCAATGGCACCGCTTATCTCTGGTCGAACGGTTCTACTTCCAAATCGATCACCGTCTCTACATCCGGTAATTACAACGTTCGTGTAACACAATCCGGCGGGTGCTCTTCTACATCTGCCAATACTACAGTGAGTGTTGGCACCGGATCTGCACCAACTCCCACCATCACTGCAGGGGGATCCACAACTTTCTGTAATGGTGGTAGTGTACAACTTACTGCAAGTTCCGGAACGGGCTACTTATGGTCAAATGGAGCTACCACACAGTCAATTTCTGCCACTAGTTCCGGCAACTATACGGTGAGGGTTTCTCAGTCAAACGGATGCTCTGCACAATCATCTGCAACTACGGTTACAGTGAACCCGACCGCGACATTTACAGTTACTCCATCCGGCCCGCTGACTTTCTGTGCAGGAGGAAATGTTCGATTCAATGTGACCAACTCAAATGCCGGAACCTACGTTTGGTACAGAAACAATATTGTTGTCTATACCGGCACTGCAACATCTTATACTGCAACAACTGCAGGTGTTTATAAGATGCGCGCTCAACTTGGCCAATGTGGAGTATTCTCGATTCCTTACACAGTATCTATCCCCTGCAGGGAAGGAGAGGTATTGCCCGGAGAATTGAATTTTACCGCTTATCCAAATCCATTTAACAGCAACACAACATTCGCGTTTGAACTGGAGGAAGAACAATCAATTTCAGTACGGTTATTTGATGCAGCCGGCAAACTAATTGACGTTATTCTCGACCAGGCAATGATGCCCTCCGGTGAGACCCGAATCGATTATACTGCTTCGTCGTTAACGGCAGGCATGTATTATGCGGAAATCACGACTCCTTCTGCCACAAAGCGAATCCGACTCATTGCTACAGAATAAAAAAACACATAAAAGCCAGAAAAAAGGGCGGTCTCCTATGTTGGAACCGCTCTTTTTTTTAAGGTAAAGAGCCAGTTCCGCAGGTTCACAAAACAAAAAAATTAAAATCACCTTCATAATACTTCTTAGTTACAAGTTACTCTGCCGGAAATTATTCATCAATATATATAAAGCAATTTTCAACTTACCTCCATTGTGATTCACTACCATGGCCCATGGATAAAACGATGACCGGTATCTGAAAAGCCGATCACTTTGCTCCTATCCTTGTAAACCATAAAAAACCGGGAAAATCACTTCCACAGCAGGAACGCACATCAAAGGATTTTGATTTTGAACAAATGATAAAGTAACGTTTCACTGCGATTTGTTGAATTTCCCGACATCCTGCAACTTCCTGACAACCAAGTCAGGTTTTCTTACCGGCCGGGCAGACTAAAATTTTGAATCCATATCGGCTTATTTCTTAAAAATCAAGGTGTCACTGGAAATAAACGCTACGGAAAAGTCAGATATCTTACAAAAAAAAGATAAGCACTAACCTCCTATACTTCCTGCAGAAGTGATCGGATATCTTGCCTGAGGCACGGAAATAAAAAATCCACGAAAGAAAACAAAGTCCGTGCCAAAAAAAACAAAAAAAAGCAGGGATGAAAAAATTACTTC
>JBIIHN010000353.1:0-2953 GCA_044235745.1 Bacteroidia bacterium | reverse complement strand
ACGAGCCTTCAGATGCGCCAGCCTGAATGCAGCTGAAGGCGCATTTAACTCGGGATAAAAATCAGCAAGACCCTGATTGGCATAGGTCAGAAAATCTTCCGGCAGCTTCGTCTCCTGCATTTCCCGCACCGCGGCATCCGACATGTATTCGAGATACACCGCTGATGTAGTTCCGCGCGCCGGCTTCGCCTCAAACCATCCGGGAGAAAGGATGATAACCACGGGAGCGTTGTTTAGAAAATGTGATCTCGACAATAACTGAGAATAAATGGAAAAACATTGATTCCCTTCATGTCCGATACCCATGACCTTCACCGGAAAATGATCGCTGATGAAGTTGTAAGAAATAAAAGGACTATTGGAAGTCAGCTCAGAAGAACCCAGCAAATAAATAGTAGCAGAATCATTGTGTTGGGCAAGCAGTTCATTGATCGCTGCGGGATGATCTGAGAAATGATGAATATACCGCCTGTTTGAATAGTCAGCGGGAGCAACTTCAGAGGATGATTTCTTAAAATCAACCGCCAATAAATAATCTTTAAAAAGATAAATAATCGCCATCGCCAGCAGAAAAGGCAGACATACAGCTATTAGCAGCTTTTTCATTGCGCTTCAATAGCAGAGATGGTCTCCACCATTTTATTGATCGTCTCGAAGTTCTCGTTCTGCAATAAATGTTGCGGAACAGATTTACCGATTCGCTCTTCAATTTCAACGATTACTTCCACCAGCGTGATAGAATCGAGCAAGCCGGATTCGATGAGTGAGTCATCAAATCCGGGCCTTTTAAAGGCCACCTGTTGGATGGCATCCTGTAAGAATTGATGAAGATCGCTCATCAGACGGAAGGTTTATTTATACAACAATCACCTGATCAGACACTTATGTTAGAATGAAGGACGGATAAAGATCGTAACACCCGCTAACATTTGTTACTTTTTCTCCGAACGGCGTGTTGTATATTTGGTTAGGAGAACAAAAATAACCCATCAAAGGAAATTAGCGGACAGATGACGATGAATTATCTGTTCCCTGATTCCATCAAACCCACCTGACAAAGGCATGATCTTATTATTCATTAACCTGTTCCTCTTTCTGCATTCTTTACTCGCAGAAGGGGTAAAAGCGATCGGATTGAATGAAAAAAAGAATGTGGAAATTACACTTCGCGATAGCGAAAGGGTGTACGAAGGATTAAACATCTGCATAAATCCGGATGCCTTTTATACGGCATGGGAAGGTTATCATAAAAAAGGATTCCGGTCAGGTATTATCGCGATTGCCGATTTTACATTGAGCTCTGATCAGCAGCGCTTCTACATCCTTGATCTGAACAGTGGGAAAGTTGTATTACAAACCTGGGTTGCACACGGGAAGAACTCCGGAGAAAAATATGCTGTGAATTTTTCTAATCAGGAAGGCTCATACATGAGTAGTCCGGGTTTTTATAAGGTGGGTGAAGAATTTATCTCCCCAAAGCATGGTGATGCGCTTGTACTGGAAGGATTAGATAAAGGGATCAACGACCGGGCACGCCAGCGGGAAATCATCATTCATGGTGCCGACTATGTCAGCGCGGACTTTATTCGGGCGCAGGGACGTTGCGGACGAAGCCATGGATGTCCGGCATTGCCAAGAGAAGAAATGACGAAAGCGATACAACTGTTACCTCCCGGAAGTTTGTTGTATATTCATACGGGAGTGTAGTCGTGGCCGCATTCTTCCTTTCAATTTTGTGAAAATGGCGTTACGAGGTTAATCCAATAAATCAGTTTGATTTCATTTATCTTTACTAAACCAAAAGCCAAATCTGAACGCTGTGTCTGAAAACTCCGATCCCTACAAGAAGGAAAATATTCAGTTTTTTCAATCGCTTGAAGATGCTGCTGAATATGAAGCCCGCAGGAATGCTCTGATTCCAGGCATACAACATCTTCAAAATGTGACAGCTTTTATCATGAAGCGATATAAGAAGGAATTGGAGCAGCCGATTGAGAAAATACTTTATTTTAAGAACGATGGACATATTGATTCCGGAATTTAAAAAAGTGCTATTGATTTTGCTGGAACATCAGGTGCGGTTTATGCTGATTGGTGGAATTTCGTGGATTATTCAAGACATATTTTACGCACGCCTCAAATTCATCCGCTGAGCGAATAATCCTGTCATGAAAAGATCTTTGCCAGGTAAACTCAAATGCGCCAGCCAAATGAATTTCTTTTGATACACGCATTTTAAAAGCACCAACAACTTCAGACAGAGATTTTATTTTGATCGTATTGTCATGGTAACATTCCGAATTAAGTTCAATCACCGCATGTATATGATCCGGCATAATAACAAATGCGTAAGAAATTACATACGGGTATCTTTCAAGCAACCAATTCCATTGTGCCTCTGCAATTTCTCCATAATGATTAAGATTCATACAACCATTTACAATTTCGCCAAATGAAAAACACCTCCATTTCACATTAGTTGTAATAAAATATTTCGTGCAGAAAGAGTAATCAAAACCTTTTAACCGGTTTCCTTTTCTCGAATGTAACAAATAGTTTGACATAAATTTCAGCATAAAATCATTTATGCAAAATTATTCCATCGCAGGAAATACAAGAATAAATATCCGTTAATAAGCGTTTAATTTAACCGTTACGCGTAAGTAGGGACAAGTCGCGACTTGTCCCTACGCGTAACGGTTCGTACCGATTAATGCATTGGGTCACATAATTCCCCACCCGCAATTATAATTGATATTTGATGTTCCATGCGATGCGGGGCTACCACCACACGAACGCAGGAGAACATTGCATACCCCAGTTGGCTGCATATGTTTCGAGATCAGCGGTCCAGGTGAATGTTTGTCCGGAAATTTGCATTTCGAAAATGAATACCAGAATCGAAAAACCAATCAGCAGATATTTTATTCCCCGGTACACCGTCAACATCGTT
>JBIIHN010000352.1:0-2956 GCA_044235745.1 Bacteroidia bacterium | reverse complement strand
GACCGTGGCTTTCGGATTCTCCGGATTCCACCTGCTTTAATATTCCGGCAACCGACTTTCGTCTGAACAACTTCATAAATGATAACTTATACTGACAAATATAATGGAATAATTCACTGCAAATGGGATGAAATCACGCTGACTTAACCGGCAACTTCCGGGTATAAAGAACAGAAAGTGCAACAAGTAACAGCAACAACACTCCCGGAAGCTTGAAGCGTATCAGACTACCTACAACCGGAGTGGTCATCGCACTAATGATTAAAATACCGGCTCCGGCCAGCACCAGCATGACCAGGAAACCATCCGGTTCAATCTTATGTCGGATCATTCTGACAAATGCGGCCATCAAGAGTACGAAAACAATCAGGTTTTCGATGGCGAAAGGCATCGTCATTAAGTCAAATGGCAAGGTTGGAAGCGGAAGCATCAATCCATACATGAATGAATACGGAAGATGTCTGATCACACTCCACCAGACCGGAGCAAAAGGTACCGGTTCAATCAAACTGCCGGCCTGTTCATAGATAGCGAAACGCCACATGTTCAACTGCTGACCGAATAAGAGCGAAGGTAAATGTAAAGAAGGCTTCCAGATTCCGGCAAGAAAAACAAAAAATCCTGCCAAAACATATCCCGCCAACACCTGTTTCGGTTTATTGAATGAGGAAGGGAAGATCACGAGCATCATCACTCCCGGAAGAAACAACAGCATCCAGAAATTTTTAACCAGTAAAAAACCGGTCAGACTAAGTGCAAGCACCACTCCTCTTTGTAAACCGGGCTTATCGAAATATAACCTGAGGCTTCGAATACAAGCGCCCATTATAAAAATCAACAACGGCTCCTTCATAACAGGGGAACTCCAGACCAAAAAATCCGGCATACAAACAACCAACCAGCACAATAACGGCACCTTATGTCTGCTGCTGGTGACGGGAATGATCGTTATAAACATCCACCATAAACCAAGCATACATAAAACATTCGACCATAAAAGATGAACAGGAAGATTCAAACCACTGAGCAATGACAACAAAGCATGAAACCTGATCACGGTCTGCGCATCGTTGTAGCCTAAACGATATCCACTATCAAACCAGATTCTACTTTTCATCAACGTTTCCTTCACCAATTCCCCGGAATCATCGCCTAAAAAAATCAACTTCAGAAAGGACACCGGAGCCTGATGAAATAAATCATTAAACAGGGCAGCGTCCCGCATATAACCATGCATATCTCCTCCGCCATACTTTGATTGATAAATTGACGTGACTGCCAGTCCGGCCAGCACCTTTACCCCTACTGAAAAGAACATAGCAAAGGCTGTAAAACGCGACTCTCGTCTGTAAAAGAAATACCACCAGAGATAAAGGAACAACAATAAGTGAAGGACCGGTATCATGATGATGTCCCGCTTTTATTTCGGGTAAACAACCAGTTCCCGCCATCCATCCATTTCCGGTAAGAAACCGACAGAAATATAAAGAGTACGAAAGGAAGTCCCGGCACTTTATATCTGACAAGTGCACCGATGATCGGTGTAACCCATCCTGACAACACAAAAATGGAAACACCAAATACAGCACAAGCCAACATCGCTGCATTGACCCGAACAAGATCTGCCTTCCTGATGGAGAAAATCATCATCAGTAACAGGGTAGCGATGAACAAATTTTCCAGCACCGAAAGCCACATCAATATATTATGTGCCTGCCAGGGTAGTGGCAACAACAATGCTCTCAGGAATGCTCCCGGGGCAGAGAGTAATAAACTTTGCCAATCAGGTTGCAGACGAGGTATCTCAATCAGACTTTTAGCCTGTTCGGTGATCGCCACCTGAAAAAACTCTGCCTGCTTTGAAGCAAGTAATGCCGGCAGTTCGCTTCCGGTAATGAATGGCGCTGCCTGCGCCAGTAATAAAAAATAAACGAAATAAAACACCGGCGCTTTCCAGCCTTCTAACCAGCTGTTACGTTGATAGGCCCACCAGAAAACTAACATCGGCAGAACCAGAAAAAATACGTACGCTTTTACCGTCAGCAGAAAAAAGACAGACACCAGCAGCAGCACGACATTCTTCCATCGCGAAATTGAGGATACAGAAACGCATTCAATACGATAACAAATAACGCCCAAAGCAAACATCAGAAACGCCTCTTTCACCATGCCTGATGTCCATAATAAAGTAGATGGAAGCAGGTAAACAATCACTGTGAGCAAAACTGTACGGTTAGGTGAAAGCTTATTGAATAACCGGAAGATTCCCGTTAATCCCACCATCGCCAGGAAGCACATCACCACCGCATGCGGGAAATAAGTCCCCATTGAAAACAACCGGAGAAAAGCATTGATCCGAATCATGGTTCTGCTATCGTTGAACGCGAGATCCGTGTTATACCAGTTGCGCATCGCATCATAATAGGGCAACAGATCCGCTTGATCAGCACCGATACCCGTCAGCATCCGGAAAAAATCAAATGGATGAGCAGCCAAACTATTGTATAGGATGGCAGAATCGTCGTAGTACCTGAAAATATCTGCAGTAGCCCGATCGGAATAAAACCGGGTATAGATCAGATAGAGCACTACTGCAGCCAGTACTTTAGTTATGAACAACAGTTGAAAAACCTGAACGGGCACACCCTCCAACCGGAAGATTTTCCATCTGCCAATCAGATAAATAGCAAAAAAACCACAAGCCAGGCTGAGTGCAACTTCCAACATCGCCGTCAAAGATAAAAATGTTCGCCACATCCGCCCCGAACGACTATTTTTGCAGGCAATAACCGGTATCTGATCCGATAAAAACCGTGTAAATACTTCTGCCATGTCCTCAACCACTGAAGCACTCACTACCGTCGAAACTGCGGGCAAGCTCGGTCTCCTTCCGGAGGAATTCGAGAAAATAAAATCTATTCTCGGCCGTACGCCCAATTTTACTGAACTGAGTATT
>JBIIHN010000027.1:0-9809 GCA_044235745.1 Bacteroidia bacterium | reverse complement strand
TGCTGATCTGTTATCGCCTGAATAAATACCATGACGGAAACAGACAATTGAAGGATCCGTAAAAAATGCCATCTCGTATGGAATATTGTGAATTTTATCTGTTGCAACATCTATTGTTTAGCTACTTTACCTTGCATACTCATTTCAACAATATCTATCACTTTCGGGTCGAGAATAGAGTAGGAGATATTGATGCCCTCTCTGTAGGCCTTTAGCACACCTTTATTGCGCATGGATGCTAAATGATGAGATACAAGAGATTGTTCAATCTCCAACCTGGCACAAATCTGTGATACGGTTAGTGTCTTTTTTCCATCAAGAAGATGGATGATTTCCAATCGCGTTGGATGAGCGATAACTTTCAGGAAATCAGCAGCTCTTTTGATTTTTAGTCGGTTTGTTGCCATATTGCAAAGTAACAACCGTAAAAGGCTGACAACAGTGATAAATGTAACAGAGGCGACTGATGCTACTCAGCTTTTTTGGCAGCCTTTTCCTGTTTTTTGAAATATTTTCTGAATAAAAAATTACTTCGCAGAGCTTTAAGATTTTCATTCAATAAGATAGTACTGGTGTTTAATTCATGGAAAATTGACTTCATATCACCGGCCATAACGGTGTCTCTTGCCAGGACACCTAAAGGTCCTGGTGTTATGTTCAGGTCTTCCATAAATTCATGCATGTGATGCAGAGCGAGTTTCGCGGTGTCCGTGGCAGCTTTGAGGTTGGCCACCATCACTTCAAAGTTTTGGGCCGTGGGTTCGTCTGATAGTATTTTTCCGGCCATCCCATTACCCTTTCGCATTTCCTCCAGAAGAAACTCTGCGTCGGCTGTTAACTGGCTGGCTTTTATCGATGAAATTTCAATGTTTTTTAAAGTGGAGCGTATGTTTCCGGTTGCAGAGGTGTCTGCAAGCAAATCCCACATCGCTTTGCTTTCATCCAATCTTTTAGTGACCCTTTTAAGGTTATTGGTAATATCCAGTACGTTCAGATTAGTTGTATTGAGTGTCCGCATCATATCATCAGTAGCAACTGACATGATGGTTTTAATTGTATCTCCTTCTGAAACAAATGGAGAGGTTGGGTCCGGTGTGGAAATATCTATTAGCTTGTTACCCATCAAACCATCAGAACCTATTTCAGCAATACTTCCCTTTCTTACGTAGCGTGTGGCATCTTGTCTGATGATTAATTCAACAATCACAACGGTATCATTTGAAATGCTGACTTCTTTTACCGTCCCAATTGCAATACCTGCAAAACGAACATTGTTTCCCTTTATAAGTCCGTTTACGTCATTAAATTTCACAAAAATGGTCATGGTATCACTGAAAAGGTTTTTCTTGGAACCGATGAGATAAAGACTAACAATCAGCAATATTGTGCCCGTAAGAACGAAGATGCCTAATTTTATTTTGTTTGCGGTGTTTAGCATGGTTTCAAATGTGAAAGAATGGCTGAATATTTGGATCGGTCGATTTACTTAATTCGTCAAATGTTCCTGACGTGTAGTTTATCCCGTTTACGAGTATATTCAGTCTGTTAGAGACAATTTTTGCACATAACATGTCGTGAGTGATGATGATAGACGAAGTATTGTACTGATGTTGTATGTCCACGATTAATTTGCTGATTTCTCTTCCCGTAATAGGGTCCAGTCCGGTAGTTGGCTCATCATACAAAATGATGTCAGGTTTCAGAATCAGGGTTCTTGCCAATCCGATTCGTTTTCGCATGCCACCTGATAATTCAGCGGGCATCAGATTAACTGCGTCGCGCAGACCTACATCATCCAGTGCTTCCAGTACCAAATGGTCAACTTCATCTCGGGTTTTATTGATCCAGTGTCTCCTCAGTGGAAATTCAAGATTTTCACGTACCGTCATAGAATCATACAAGGCAGAACTTTGAAAGAGAAATCCGATCCGTACACGAATGTGGTCCAGGTCATCCTGATCGAGCAGGGCTATTTCTTTCCCAAATACTTCAACTGAACCGGAATCAGGATACAATAATCCTACCATGCACTTAATTAAAACAGATTTACCGGATCCCGATTTTCCCAATACAACCAGATTTTCCCCCTTTTTCAAATCCAGATTAAAACCTCTCAATACATGATTTGAACCAAATGATTTATAAACATCACGAAGTTTTACCACAACTTCTTCTGAAGGTGTTGACGGTATCCGTGTTTCTGTTGTTTTCGTAATATTCATTTCAGGTCAATCCCATGATATCAGCTATCTGAACGGCAATCAGATCGAGGATAAATACTACCAGTGAAGATACTACTACGGCTGAATTGGCAGCGAAACCTACACCTTCTGTTCCTTTATTGGAATAATAGCCTTTGTAACAACCGATGATTCCAATTGCAAATCCGAAAAAATAGGTTTTAATTAAAGCCGGTAATACATCGCCGAAGACAAGTGAGTCCAATACCTTGAAATAGTATAATTCCAGACTTACAACATCTCTGATGTTGACACCGATATAGGAGGCATATAAGGAGATGAAATCAGCGACAGTGACCAAAACAGGCAGCATGAATGTGCAGGCTGCCACACGCGTAACGACAAGATACTTGAACGGATTCGTGCCGCTTACTTCCATTGCGTCAATTTGTTCTGTTACACGCATTGATCCAAGTTCCGCACCTATACTGGATCCGATCTTACCCGCACAGATCAATGCAGTAATCACCGGACCAATTTCACGTATAACGGATAATGCTACCATAGAAGGCAGATAAGATTCCGCGCCAAATTCTTCTAACGTAGGACGGGATTGAACGGTCAGTACCATTCCCATGATAAAAGCTGTAACACCTACCAATGGTAAAGTTTTATAGCCAATAATATAACATTGTCTAAGCAGTTCACTCCATTCGTAGCGAGGCTTGAACCCCTCCTTGAAAAAACGGGCAGTGAAATGTGCGATTCCACCAACTTCATTTAGAAAATTCTTTAACCCGTCTTTCATTTATATCTATCTGGTATAATCAACAAAATTAATGAAACTTGGACTATTATTACAGTGATTTAGGGCTATTGAATAATGAATTACTGACAATGCTCATAATCTCTGCTCCTTTTAATCATCCAATTCCAAATTGTAATCCTTTAATTTTGCTTAAAAATACTCATCATGGAAGTCAAGGAGCTCATTGGTAATTTTAAGGCGATGGCGGTAAAGGCAATCAGTACTGTTAAGGAAGAAACGGATGATTTCAAAGATCGTTGGGCACCGGAAATCGAAGAGGCTTCGAATCGTTATGAAACGCTGAAGAAAAAATTAGAGGCATCCGTTGTTGTTGTTGAGAATTTGTTAAAAGATCAGTTAAATCAGCATCCTGAAGAATTTAAGAAAATCAAGACGACGATTGAGGAGCTGAAATTACAATTGACACTGGGGAAAGCGGAAACACTGGAGGCATTTGAGGAGCAGAAAAAGCAAATACTTGTTCGTTGGAAATTGCTGAAATCACAATTAGAAGAGCTTCCTGAATTTTATGAGATCAAAGACCGTATTAACCATCAGCTCGATGAGTGGAGAGTTCAGCTGGAAGTGATGAAGATTCAGTTTGCGCTCGGGCGTATGGAGTGGAAACAGGACTGGAAGCACTTCTCGTCGGAACTTGGAAGAGAAGTTGACAATCTGGGAAAAGCGCTCGAGGCGGGTGCCGGAATCGCCGGAGAGAAGTTGGATAGAGTGGAAGAGGAATTGCAAAAGATATTTAAAAAATATACCAGGTAATCACGCATCTGTTTCGTTCGTCCATTGGTCATCAGGAGCCGCGCAAACTATAGGTCCACGGCTTCTGCAATCAGTTCCGCAATATCTTTTACAGACACTTCGCTCTCCTTGTTGTTCAGCTTTACACCGTCCGATAACATGGTCATACAGAATGGACATGAAACAGCGATATAATCAGGCTTGATTTCCAATGCTTCTTCAGTCCGTTCCATATTTACATCTTTTTCTCCTTTCTCAGGCTCCTTAAACATCTGTGCTCCTCCGGCACCACAGCAAAGTCCATTAGCTCTGGAACGTTTCATTTCAGTCATGAGACTGTCCAGCCGCATGATTACCTGCCGGGGGGCTTCATAAATATCATTGGCGCGTCCGAGATAACAGGGGTCGTGATAAGTGATTTTTTTTCCTTTGAAAGATCCGCCTTCTATTTTTAGCCGGTTTGTGTCGATCAACTGTTGGAGAAGCTCACTGTGATGCAGCACTTCATAATGGCCTCCCAGTGATGGATATTCGTTCTTCAATGTATTAAAGCAATGCGGACATCCGGTCACTATATTCGTAACTTCATAGCCGTTCATGACCATGATATTATTCATGGCTTGCATCTGAAATAAAAACTCATTACCGGCACGTTTTGCAGGGTCGCCGGTGCAGCTTTCTTCAGTACCTAAGACAGCAAATTTCACTCCGGCATGATGGAGGATTTTGGCGATTGCTTTAGTTACTTTCTTTGCTCTGTCATCGAAACTACCTGCACAACCCACCCAAAATAATATTTCAGGCTTCTCCCCGGAAGCCATCATTTCTGCCATTGTTCTTACCTTAAATTCGCTCATGTTCGTTGGGTTTTCAGCTTTCTGTCCAGTTCATTCTATCTGCGGGAGAAAATTGCCAGGGGGCACCGTTATTTTCAATTTTTGTAAACATTCCATTCAGTTCAGCAGGAGCAGCACTTTGTTCCATCACGAGGTATCGGCGCATGTCGATAATAATTGATAACGGATCAATAAGCACAGGACACGCTTCCACGCAGGCATTACAGGATGTACAAGCCCAAAGCTCTTCCGGTGTGATGTAATCGTTGAGTAACGATTTCCCGTCGTCATGTCCGGCACCGTGAAGGTTGATATTTTTGCCTACTTCTTCAAGACGATCTCTGGTGTCCATCATGATCTTTCGTGGAGATAGCATTTTGCCGGTAATATTTGCCGGACAACTGGAGGTGCATCGTCCACATTCGGTACATGAATAGGCATCCATCAATTGCTTCCACGTTAAATCATTCACATCTTTTGCTCCGAAACGCTGAGGTGGCGCATTCGGATCAGAAGGTGCGGGAACCGCGGAAGGATCCATCATCAGTTTGACTTCATTGGTAACACTCTCCATATTGGTGAACTGACCTTTCGGTTCGAGTTTTCCATACCAGGTGTTTGGGAAAGCAAGAAGAATATGAAAATGTTTTGAGTAGGGCACATAATTCAGGAAAGCTAAAATGCCAATGATGTGGAACCACCAGCAGAAACGTTCAAGAGCCATCAGACTACTGTCGGAGAGACCATCGATCGAGGGAATCAACCAACTGCTGATAGGGAATGAACCGGCTTGAATATAATGTTCAGCACCTCTTGATTGCAGCAGACTATCTGCGGCGTTCATGAATAAAAATGCACTCATCAGAAAAATCTCCGTGATCAGAATCAGATTCGCATCAGTTCTTGGCCAGGAGGTCATTTCACGCATCCAAAAACGCTTGATGCGGAGCATATTCCGCCGCGCGAAAAAAACAACGCAGGCCACCAATACACCCAGTGCAAGAATTTCAAACGATGCAATCAGGAAGTTGTAGAATCTGCCAAGAAAGGAAAGGATGCGATGTGTGCCAAACAGACCGTCAATGATAATTTCGATTACCTCAATATTGATAATGACAAAACCAACATAGATCAATAAGTGGAAAAATGCCGCTACCGGTCGGCTGCCCATTTTCGATTGACCCATTGCTACGCGGGTCATCTGCGCCCATCTTTCCGGTTTGCGATCGTTGATTTCAATATCTCTTCCGAGATGAATGTTCCGTATTACTTCTCTAACCTTTCTTGAAAAAAGGTAAATTCCTGCAGCAAGCAAGATCAGGAAGGCGATTTGTTCAATCATAGGATTAAGTTAATGTCCCGAAAATACACCTTACAGCTGAAATATGTTTCAGTATATCCAGTTCAATTTTCCACAAATTATTTAGCTTTCTTCCCAAAAACCGAAAAGTGAACATATCTTTTTGGATTGGCTTTCAGGTCCTTTAAGAGAAGATCAAGATCCCGCGCGCTTTGATCCAAATGCTGATACAGGGTGTCATTGTTTACCATCTGACCTAAAGTACCTTGTCCTTTATTGATCTTTTCAAGCACTTGTTCCATTTGAATCAAGGTCTGATCAGCCCGGTGTATTGTCTCATTGAAATTAACCGCCGCCAACGTATCGCTGATGGTATGCATATTCGATAAAATACGGTTAATCTGGTCATTGTTATTGTGAAGATTAGTCGTAATCGAACTCAAATTCCTGAGCATAACATTTAACTTACTGCGATCGTCTGCCATCATTTGATCAACTTCTGCCAACGTATGATTTAAATGTCCGATGCCTTCCCGAAGATTATTTTTGGTAGACGGATCAAAAAGCTGATATAACATTGAGGCCAGGCTGTCGATGGTGACGATTAACTTTTCCGATTTGTCCTTTAACGGACCAACCTGCTTTCCCATCTGCTGTGCAAAACTGAATTCTAATTCAGCCCGGATGGTGTCTTCATCCTGAAGTGCTTCTCTTGCGTCACCAAGGTCTATACGCAAGGCCTTTGTTCCAATAAGATCAGAACTGAAAATTTTTGCTACGGAATTCCGTGAAACAAATACATCGTTGTCAATCAACAAAGTAACAACCAGGCGACCTGATTGATCAGGCATAAAATCAATGCGGTTGACAATTCCGATTCTGAACCCGTTCATAAAAACAGGATTGGACGTGACGAGGCCATCAACATTTTGATAAACAGCATAATAACGATTTCTGCTAGTAAATATATCCTTACCTTTGAGGTAGTTTAACCCCCAGATCAGAGCAGCCAGGGAGGCCGTAACTAAAATGCCAACTTTGGCTTCGTTTGATAGTTTCACTTAGCGAAATTAAGGTCTTTTAAGGATTTGCTCTGCTTCGGGAATAGGTATCCGCTGGTTTTTGTTAAATGCGGTCAGAAAAGCATCAGGATGACCAGCCGACTTTACCTGCGCCATCTTTTTTCTGGCACTTTCTGAATTCGTAAATGAACCAATTACATATCGCGTATATCCATCTGTACAAGCTACCGCTCTTACATCTTGATTTTTTAAGAAAGCAGGATTATCCACTTTGGGATTTTTGCTGGCGCCTATTTGAATGGCAATAAAGACATCCGGTGAAGCGGATTGTGCTGGAGTTTTAGGAGTAGGTTTTGGCGTAAGCACAACGACCGGTGAAGGTGGATTGGCAGGAGGAACGTTTTTTATGTCCGAAGATGCATTTGAAAGCGTATCCTTCACAGTTTGTTCTGGTTTAGTTTGAGTAATTACCTCCTTCGGTTCCGGATCTTTTGTTTGTGGCTTTTCTGTTACAGACGGATTACCGGCTGAAGGAGATGCTTCAGCTTTTACTTCACCTCCGGATTCCATATCCAGTTTATAAGCTTTAAAAGCGCGATAAATGGAAGTGGCCATAGCAGACTGTCCTTTATCAGAGGCCAGATATTTTTCTTCAGGATCATGCGTCAGAAATCCGCATTCTATTAGAACTGCCGGCATGGCGGTCTTGTATAAAACAAGAAAACCGGCCTGTTTAACACCTCTGTTGTAGCGTCCGGCATAATCAGTGAATTCCTCCTGAATATTTGAAGCCAGCAACAGACTCTGACTCATGAATTGACTTTGATAAAGTGAAAAGATAATATTTGCCTCCGGAGAATTGGGGTCGAAGCCATCATACTTTTTCAGGTAATCATCTTCAAAAAGGATAGCAGAGTTTTCCCGTTTTGCTACTTCCAGATTGTCTTCGGTTTTATGATTTCCCATGACATAGGTCTCCGATCCATATGCTCCTTTACCGCCCGAGTTAAGGTGGATACAAATAAACAAATCCGCATGTGCCCTGTTGGCGATATTTGCCCTTTCATGGAGTGGAATAAAGACATCCGTTTTGCGGGTATAAACGACCTTAACGTCAGGGTAATTGGTTTCGATAAGTTTACCCAGCTTCAATGCGATGTCAAGAGCAATATGCTTTTCCTTGGAGGATGCCCCTAAACAACCTGAATCATGCCCTCCATGCCCCGCATCAATAACTACTGTTTTGATTTTATATTGGTCGCGCCGGACACCGGCAGAAGTCATAGAGAAGACTACCAGTATGGCAGTGAATACAATGGAAGCGATCCTTTTCACGTTGGGGTTTTGTAGCTTTGCGCGATCAAAAATAAGCTTATCGCGGCGTAAATGAATCATGTACATAGGAGGCACCTGATGAACTTTTCAACGTTAAGTTGTTGGTTTGTCGTATGCTCACTGGTCATGCTCATGACTTCTTCACCCTTGCATGCTCAGGAGCCGGCGAAGGACTCTTTGATGGTTGGTACGGCACCGGATACGCTGCCGGGAGATTCTGTTCAGATGGCAGATTCATTAAGACTTGGCGAGGATTTTAAGTCAAAAGTGCAATATCATGCCGATGATTCTATCCTCTATGATCTGAATGCTGGAAAAGCTTACCTGTATGGTAAAGCCTGGATTACCTATGAGGATATCCGACTCGACGCTGACTTTATCTCTATTGATTTTGATTCCAAAGTGCTTTTTTCCAGCGGATGGCCGGATTCTACCGGTTTAATAGCCGGTAAGCCCGTGTTCAAACAAGCCACCGACGAATTTCATGCAGACAGTATCCGGTATAATTTCCAGACTAAAAAAGGAAAAATATCAGAAATTTCAACCAAGGATGGGGATAGTTACATACATGGTAAATCAGTTAAAAAACTACCCGATAATACTACATTTATCCGGAATGGTTATTATACTACCTGCGATGCTGAACACCCTCATTACTACATCAAATCCAGCAAGATTAAGGTAATACCAAACAATAAAGTAGTGACAGGACCTGCTGATATGTTTGTTATGGATGTGCCAACCCCATTGGCAATTCCGCTTGGTTTTTTCCCAAATAAAAAAGGCCG
This sequence comes from Bacteroidia bacterium, assembly GCA_044235745.1. Lineage (GTDB taxonomy): Bacteria > Bacteroidota > Bacteroidia > AKYH767-A > OLB10 > JAJTFW01. The sequence goes on along the minus strand of JBIIHN010000027.1, from coordinate 787 downwards.
TAGTTCCGGTATTCTTTTTCCGCAGTACGGGGAATCACAACAGTTGGGGTTTTTTCTTCGAAATGGCGGATATTATCTGGGACTAAACGATCATTTTGATCTGGCGCTTACCGGTGATATTTATTCCAAGGGAAGTTGGAGGGCGAATGCCTTTAGTAACTACAGCTGGAAATACCGTTTCAATGGAAACGTGTCCGTAAACTACTCCAAGAACCGAATCAGCCGTCCTGAATTTCCGGACTATAGCCTTGAAGAAGCCTTTTTCGTACGTTGGGTGCATAACCAGGATGTCAAGGCGCGACCGGGAGTTAGCTTTACGGCCAATGTGAATGCAGGTAGCAGCACGTTCTATCAGTATAATCTTAGTAATGCAAATAACTTTCTAACAAATACCTTTAATTCTTCCATTGCCTGGTCACGAGTCTGGACCGGCAAACCATTTAATTTAAGTGCCAGTCTTTCTCATACCCAGAATTCTCAAACGAGGGATATCAGTTTGAATATTCCTAACGTGGCCTTCAACGTATCACGCCGAACACCATTTAAACGAAGACACAGGGTAGGGGCTGAACGCTGGTATGAAAAGATCGGGTTTGGATTAACCAGTTCTTTTTTGAATTCAATTACTACCAAAGATACCTTGTTATTTAAGCCAGGTTCCGAGAAAAATTTCCGGTATGGTATTGCTCATACAGTACCTATTAATACATCCTTTACCATTGCAAAGTTTCTTACGGTTAGTCCCGGTGTTTCCTATAATGAAAGGTGGTACCTTCAGACAATCCGG
>JBIIHN010000351.1:0-2979 GCA_044235745.1 Bacteroidia bacterium | reverse complement strand
TGGTACCGGTTGTTGATGGAGAATACGATCATTACCGGTTTACCTATTACGGCTTAAAGCACCTTTTCCATAAATCAGGCTATAAAATCATTTCAATTGAACCCGTAGGGGATGTTTTCTCAAGCACGATTACACTTTGGACAAAACCCTGGCTGAAGTTATTCAATGTTCTTTCCAAAAAAACGGGGATCAGATACTTCTACAGCGTATATAACCCATTCTTTTTTTTAACTACCACCCTACCTCAATTACTATACTTACTAACCAAAACATTACCTGGCTTCAAACAGTTATTTGCCAGATTCAGCTATGGTTGTACAGGATTCATCAGCCATGTTAAACGACCGGCATGAACAAATTAAAAGTCCTTCATATCCTTTGGTCGACCAATACAGGTGGTATTGAACGTTTGGTGTTGCAGCTGTGGAAAGTGCAACAACAAGACTCTGCACTTGAAGTCACAGTATTTGCAGGGCAACCGGAAGGTAGTTTATGGCATGAATTTGTTGCCAACGGGACGGTCGTAAAAGGCCCATTTAAAAACGGCGCTGATCTTTCACCTTCAAAAATAGCATGGACCAAAGGTGAATTCAAAAAATATGACGTTTTGCATTTCCACAGCTTCCATCCGGGTACGGCTATAGCGGCAGCTCAGTCAGGAAAACGGATCATTTACACAGAACATGGTAATTTTGGTTTTGGAAAAAAGGAAAGATTCAGTGACCGGATTGTACGACGCTTACTCCGGTACTTTTTAAAATCCTATTGTTCCTATATTACTTTTAATTCAGAGTTCAGTGAAAAAACCGCCGTTAACTTCTACAAATTAAAGAGTAGAAGGATGAAAGTCGTTTACAATGGTATTCCTCAATATACCTCAGTAGCGCCACCTGACAAGGATATTTTAGCTTTTTCTAAAGGACACTTCACCGTCGGTTTTATTGGAAGAATAACGGAAGTCAAAAGGATAGACCGGTTAATTGAAACGGCAAATATGCTCAAAGGCCGAACGGACTTCCGGCTGATAATTATCGGCGAAGGCCCTCTTTTAAGCAAGATCAGAAAACTCATCACTGAATCCGGACTAGCCTCCAATATTATGTTGGCAGGGAAACGAGCCGATGTACGACGATTTTATCCAATCTTTAATGCTTTCGTTTTACCTTCGGCAAATGAAGCATTCGGGCTGGTTGTTGCAGAAGCATTGTATGCAGGTATTCCATGCTATGTATTCAATGACGCAGGAGGGCCTGTTGAACTCATATCAAAACACGAGCCTGCAAACATTTGTTCAAATCCTTCCGAAATGGCAGATGAATTGTTTCAGCTGTCCTGCAGAAAACCCGATGAAAACGAAATCATAAAACGTAAAAAAACAGCAGCCTTGTTCAGTTTACAGAAAATGGAAGAATCCTTTAAACAAATTTATCTGGAAGTCTGATGTGTGGTATCAATGGCATATTCAATTTCAACACCAACGGCACAATGAATACCGCGTCGATGGTGAAGGAAATGAACCGGCTCATCCGCCACAGAGGACCGGATGATTCAGGAGTATGGTTGCGTGATGATGGGTTGATTTGCCTCGGACATCAGCGGTTAAGTATCATCGATCTGAGTCCGGCAGGTCATCAACCAATGCAAGGTCCGGCAGGTTCTCAAATTGTTTTCAACGGTGAAATTTATAATTATAAGGACCTTAAAAAAACAATCAGTCACCATTCATTTAATTCAGAAAGTGACACAGAGGTACTTCTTTACTTATTACAGAAGAAAGGAAGGTCAGCGCTACCTGACCTGAACGGAATGTTTGCATTTGCTTTTTGGAATGATGAGCAAGAAGATTTACTGCTTGCACGGGATCGGGCAGGTAAAAAGCCGTTATACTACACCGTGTCAAACGGCCGATTTATTTTTTCTTCGGAATTACGGAGTATTTTATCCGTCACCGGGGTTCAGAAAGAAATGGATGATGAGCAGTTATATCACTTTTTAACGTTTAATCAGGTGAACGCACCTACAACACTGTTCAAAGGAATCAGCAAATTACAACCGGGAGAATGGCTTAAAATTAACCGTAAAGGTGAAATCAGTAACGGAAACTTTACAGGAATACAATACGCTGATCTGCGACATGAATCTGAAGAGCATCTTAGTCAACGTATACTGGATGAATTCAGAAAATCAGTAAAGTACCGTATGATTTCGGATGTTCCGGTTGGCGCATTTTTGAGTGGCGGAGTTGACTCAAGTGCTGTGGTAGCAGCCATGTCAGAACTCACCTCCCACCCCATTAAGACCTTCACAATTGGTTTTGAAGGTCAGGAGAACTACAATGAACTCGATTACGCTTCGCAGATTGCAAACAGATTCCATACGGATCATCATACGAAGATTGTCCGTCAGCAGGATCTGCTTGAATTGATCGATAAAATGGCCGAAATTTTTGATGATCCTATCGGAGATGCCACATCTATTCCAATTTATTTTATCGCTCAACTTGCCAGAGAGCAAGGCACTGTTGTTGTACTCTCCGGTGATGGAAGTGATGAGTTATTTGCAGGATACAATTCCTGGATGCGTTACAATAAACTTTACCCATACTACAATCTCTACCTTCACTTTCCTCAAACAATCAGGAAAATCGCACTGAGTTTAGCCGGTCATCAAGAGAGTGCAGTCAATGAAATGCTTTACCGCGCTGCAGAAGGTCAGGAGTTCTTCTGGGGAGGCGCCAAAGCTTTTAAAGAGTCTTACAAAAGAAAGCTGCTGAGTGAAAGCTGGAGGAAAAAGACGGAGATATTTGATTCCTACTCCGTAATAAAGCACGTGCGGGATGAATTTGAAACTTATAAAACCAAATATCCTCACCTTGGTCATCTTGACTGGATGTCCTTTCTCGGTTACCGGCAGCAAATACCAACACGATACCTGCACCGAATGGATAAATTAGGCATGGCACATAGTATCGAAGTCCGT
>JBIIHN010000350.1:0-2985 GCA_044235745.1 Bacteroidia bacterium | reverse complement strand
GACCAACACCACAAGATTAAAGGGATTCTTTGTTCCTTGTTTAGCCATAGGCCGAAGTTACGACAACTCGAGGATTTTAACAGATTTAGGATTTAAAGTTATAGAAATGCCGCTATAGCGATCAGCCTCTTTATAAAGCCGGGAAAGCTCGATCATTCTCTCTTCATCACCACCCAACAACACCCTGAACTTCACTACCGAAGAACCAGACATGCCAATATGCGATAGCGCTTCGGGCGGGATTTTTACATACGTATTAAACTGTTGGGTCTTGCTGAAATTTACGATGATCAACAATTTCTGTGATTGGCAGTGACGGATAAACGCATAAATAAACCGTTCATCAAATCCTTCACTCAGATGATGCCGGTTCGCGTATTGAAGATCATAAAATCCACCTTGATATACCGCCGGAGCCTGCTTTGCAAAACACAATAGTTCACGATATGCATTAAACAATTTCAATTGCTGATCTGAGAATCCCCCACCATCGCAACGCCCCTTATTAAACCAAAGCTGGTGAGCCGGTACACCACAATAATCGAAGATGGATGTCCGCATACGATTGCCGCCAAACCCAACGTTCTCTGCCGCGGTTTCACCGGACTCCTGTCCAAAATAAATCATCACCGGTCCTTTCGACAACAGGGCACAAACGCTCATGGCCGGAAGAACCGCCTCTGCATCTCCAACTGAGCCCGGAGCAGCGAGCCGTTCCTCGTCATGATTTTCCATGAACGACAGCATTTTCTCCGGATACAACTCAACGCTCTTCGCACAATACGTGATTTCATCCGCGGCAGTCTGCCCTTTCAACACGCCTGTTAAAGTATCGTAGAGCCGGACTTTATCATAAAGATAATCGAAATACCCTTTTTCCAGATAGCGTACATACAATTCAGGTTTATAAATTTCAGCAATAAAGAGAATATCCGGATAACGTGTTTTAACGCAAGGAATCACCCACTCCCAAAATTCCGCAGGCACCATTTCCGCCATATCGCAACGAAATCCATCGACACCCTTTGCGGCCCAATACAGCAGAATATCGAGCAGCTTTTCCCATACCGGAGGAACGGGATCAAAGAAGCAGGGATGCGGAGGATGCGGATCAATTCCAAAATTCAGTTTCACCGTTTCAAACCAGTCGTTTGACGACGGAGATTCACTGTAAACATCATTTCCGGTCACCCTTGCCGGATACTCACGGTAATGCATTGCCGAAGATGGGAAACGCATACCACCCAGCGGCTGATAATCCGCCGGAGGCTGAAATGTTTTTCCGGGCAAGTACAGAAAGTCATTGCCGGGACTAAAAATCACTGAAGTATCATCTTTCGCCCCAAAATCAGGATGATGACCCGGGTTCATATCAGAAGCATAGGAACGCGCCACATGATTCGGAATAAAGTCGATGATGGAACGAAGTCCGGCCTCTCTGGTCCGAACGATCATCTGCTCAAACTCGTGCATTCGGTTGTGAACATCTGAAGAAAGATCAGGGTCCACGTCGTAATAATCTCTGATTGCATACGGCGATCCCGCCCTGCCCTTTACGATTCTGGGGTCATCGGCCGGCATGCCGAACGCAGCATAATCCGTCATGGTAGAATGCTCCAGAACACCCGTATACCAAATATGAGTAACACCTAACTGCTTCAATGCCGTTAAAACCGTTGGGGTGATATCATTGAACTTACCACAACCGTTTTCCCTGATCGTACCAAAGGGTTTATTTCGTGTTTTCGTGTTGGAAAACAAACGAAGTACCAGCTGATAAATTATATGCTTGTGGTGATCTGAAGAGAAATGGCCTAATCCCATACGCGAGGTATGAAAATAGGCCATTCGAAAATTGACTTTTCTGTGTTTCTCTATGCTTTTACACAAGAGGCTGTTAACCTCTGATGCCGCGAAGTATCAAACGTGTTGTAAAGCGGATGTCATCTAAGGCAGTTTGATCTCCGGTTCCGCCATCAGTTTTTGCCGGCAATCGGAATGCAGAGGCGACTTTCAGCAACACATCCGATAGTTTACCGGAGTCGGTCCGGTTGATTTCCCCTCTATAAATCCCTTCCTCAAGCACATCTTTCAGGAGATTCTTTTCTTCGGCATATATACCATCCCGCAGGGTTGAGAAGATAGGTTCTACTTTTTTAACTACTTCATCTGTTAATTCCTGCAGATTACGGATCCGCTTATAAAACAATGTGCGTTCTGATAAAAAGTAAACCACTTTTTCTTCGGCAGTCCTGAACGTACGGAGCATTGATCGCGTTTCTTCCCGAAAACGCTGGGCTTCCGCATAAACTACATCACAAAACAGATCTTCCTTGCTGTTATAGTAATAGTACAAAGAAGCCTTGTTCAGCTTCACCTTCTCACCAATATCATCCAGGGTGGTTTTATCATATCCCATGTGAGAAAAACATTCAGTCGCCGCAGTCAGTATCATTTGCTTTTTTTCTTTTCGCTTAACCATCGTATGGGGTCTTTCATGAACAAATTTAAGAGCCATGAACTACCGCCGAAGCGAATCATTTTGAACCAAGCAAAAGCCCTGTTGGACGGGAAAAAACCATAGCTGAACAAGAAATCAACCAAGGCTACCAATAAAAAAAAGACTTTCACCCAATTAAAAAACGGATTCGCCTAACTTATCCTGTATTTCGCCCAAAATACCAGAGGCGAAATAAAACAACAAATCGCTGAATAACAGTGATTTAAACCATCAAAACCATCCTTTTTTCCTTCTTGAGGTACTTCCTCCCAGTCCCAGAACGCCGAGTAAACCCCGCGTTACTTCGCGGGCAATGGTACGGGCCACTTGCCGTCCGACCGTGCTATCCAGCGCCCCTTCTATGACCGACTCTTCTTCCTTTTTCTTTTTAGTACCCGTTGAAGCATCAGCAGATGGATTAGCCGGACGATTATCCGAAGCCTCATTCAATTTTGCCTGTAAAATTTCATAAGCACTTTCACGAT